>WQYN01000088.1 GCA_009781225.1 Micrococcales bacterium
CTGGTGCCGCCCCAGGTATACTGTCGGGTATGACCACTCTGGCTACCGGCACAACCATCAAGGTTCCGTCGGATCTTCGAGACTTCATCAGGGCGGAAGCCGCAAAGGCAGGAACTACTCAGGCCGACTATGTCGCCCAAGCGGTTCGGGAGCTGAGCCAGAGAGGGTTTCTCCGAGCAGCGGCGGAGCAGCGCCCCGACGACGAGTATGTTCGCGAGGCGCGGCAGTGGGACAACGCCGACCTCGCAGCACCAATGCGCGACGACCCAGGCGAGGTGTTGGCTGGCGACAGGACGCTGACGTGAGGCCCCTGCGCCCCGGCGATGTCGTCATCGTCGATCTCAAACCCACGCGCGGAACTGAGCAACAAAGCCCGGCCGCTGGGCGTCCCTGCATTGTCGTTGGCGGGCCGTTCAACTGGGACTCTCTTGTGATCGTCGTGCCGTTGACCTCGACGAATCGGGGCTGGGTGACCCACGTGCCCGTCCACACGGACCGGACGTCCCTGGCGATGTGCGAGCAGGTCCGTTCCATCGCCACCGATCGCATCAATCGCGTCGTGGGCACGGTCGACGCGAACGACCTAGTCGAGATCCAGTCCACCCTCGGACGCCTCATCAACGTGTACTAGTGGGGTCAACCCCAGTGCCACGGTCCCGAGTACCCGGCTGCCGGCGCGTGGATCGGCACGGGCGGAAGCTCGGCGGTCTTTGCAGCCACCGGCGTTTGATCCATCCGCTGAGGGGCGAGCCGCGCAAGGGCATCCTGGCTTGAGGTGCCCGGACCTGTTTCCGAGACGACTGCGGCCTCCGAGTAAGATACTCTTACAGATCGTAAGAATCGGAGGTGGTTGCCGTGCCAGTCGCGACGGTAACGTCCAAGGGCCAGGTGACGGTTCCGTTGTCGGTTCGCAGGAGCCTGGGCATCGAACCGGGCGACCAGGTCGACTTCGTCGAGGTACCTGGCGGCTGCATGTTGCGACCTCGGTCGAAGTCTGTGATGAGCCTGTATGGCTACTTCGGAACGTGGGATGGCCCTCCGGTCACCGTCGAGCAGATGAACGCCGACATCGCTGAGGCTGCGGCACAGGAGGCTCCGTGATCGGCTTGGACACCAATGTGCTCGTGCGGTTCGTCGTCCATGACGACCAAGCCCAGACCGCCGACGCCCTCGAAGTGCTGCGCAGCCTTTCTCCCTCGCAGCCGTAGCAACAGAGCCTGACCACTGGGCGTCCCTGCATCGTTGTTGGCGGGCCGACCAACTGGGACTCCACAGGGTCGGCGGGGCAGCCCGGGACAAGGCGCGCGGGCATCGATTCCGATACCGAGACGTGACGCCGGGCTACCGCGCGAGGCAAGCACGACCTGGCGCGATCGCCAATAGACCCTAGACCTCGCGCCTCTCAGCTGATCGCACCTGGTACCGTTATCGCTGCCCCGGTGACCGCCGAGGTACAGATCCATGGTCCTCATAACTCACTCGGAGGCGGCGTTCCGAAGACGGCATCGCCACTGCCTCCCCCTGCCTTGTGATCACCGCAGAAAAAACAAAGGAGTAAAACAATGTCTCGATACCCCGCTGGGCGCGGCCATTCCTCGCGCTTTGCGGCTATCCTTTCCACTCTCGCCCTCGGGCTGACAATCGGAGCCCTGGCGGCTCCCTCAGCCGGCGCCAACCCGCCGGACAAGCCGTACCCGGGGGGCCAGAATGTTCCTCCGCCCGCCCGCTACATCATTGGCGGCTACTTCGATGCCACACCGAGCGCGTCCAGCTTTGCCGGATTCGACTGGCCCAACATCGACGTTGCGTATTGGGCTTTCTCGACCATCGGGCTGCCCGGCTCAACGAACGACGGTCAGTGCACCACGGCCAACGACACTCAGCACGCATTCCTCAAGGACTGGCGTGCCACGCACCCAAACACCAAGATCATCCGCTCGATCGGAGGTTGGGGCGGCCGCGGCTTCTCTGAAGCCGTCAGGACGCAGGCTGGTCGCGAGAAGCTCGCGGCGTCTTGCGTCGAGCGCTACCTCGACAAGGAGTCGGTTGACGGTTTCGACTTCGACTGGGAGTTCCCCGTCTATGGCGGCCCTGGCTATGTTGTCCGGGACCCGTCCGATCTCGTGAACCACAACCTCATGGTGATCGAGTTCCGCAAGGCCATGAACGAGTGGGCGGCGAACCACGGCGTCGACCCGACTGAGCTGTGGCTGACTGCCGCAATCCCGGCAGGACGCTGGGAAGGCGACGGAAGCGACCCTAACGGTGACGGCAACGGCGCGCCGTACGAGGTGACCGAGAGCTTCGACCTGGAGTTCCTTGGCCGTACCCTCAACATCATCAACATTATGACCTACGAGATGGGGACTGGGTATGTTCCGATCTCTATGCCGAACCAACCGCTATACCCCTCCCCGCTGGACACCTCAGGCATGGAGGACAACTCCGGCGTCGAAATGATCCGCCACTTCATCGATGCAGGTGTTGAGCCCCAGAAGCTCTCCTACGGCATGGGATGGACCGGCCCTCGCGGATTCCTTGTGGTCGACACTGTAAACCAGGGCATGTGGCGGCGATGGACCGGCACTGGCTGCGGAAACGCTAGCCTCGCAAACGCGAGGCAGGACTCTCGCAACGTTCTGATTGTCTGGGACGACTACGCGAAGAACCAGTGGTACTTCGACGTGTCCGCGCGGCGCCTGTGCTCGCTCGAGACAGCCCAGACCATCGGGATTCGGGCGAAATGGGCCGTGGACAACGGGTTGGGCGGGTTCTTCTCATGGCGCCTCAACAACAACAACACCACCCAGCAGGCCGAGATCCGCGCAACGGTTCGCGAGTTCTACCCGAGCAAGGTTTCCGAGCCGCTGGCACCCACGGTGGCCGGCCAACGAGTGCTGCCCGTCAAGGGTGTGGCCTGGACCGGGGAAGTCGCCCACATTTCCGGCTCTTCGGCTACCCTCGCGCAGGCATCAGCTGTCGTCAACTGGGGTGATCTGACCCGGTCAACAGCCACCGTTGTCGAGGTTGGCCCCGGAGAGTTCTCTGTGCGCGGCACCCACACCTATGCCGCCACAGGCGCCTACACGATGACCGTCGCTTGGTTCGATGCGTTGAGCATCAACAACGTCTGGGCTCCAGCATGGGCCACCGTCGGCATCAAGGAGGGCATTGAACAGGATCTCGAGGTATCCCTGACTGGAGGCGATCTGAGCATGTCGGTCCCGGTGAACCAGACCGTGAGCTTTGGCTCATATCAGCTCAACGGCGGAGACATCATCATCCGCGGCCATGCCATGAACCCGGCGGTCGTCATTGACGCTCGCGGCACGGGCGAAGGCTGGACGCTGGTTGCGGCTGCCACCGACTTCGTTGGTGACAACACCGGACGTCGAATCCTTGCAGGGAACCTTGGCTTGTACCCCAACCACAGGTTCGCCCCTGCCGTTGACGAGGGCCTGGCCCACGACGCGCAGAACGTTCCGATGCTCACTTCTGGTCCGCCCATCTGGCCTGGCCAGTACGGTGGTCTGAGCACGCCTAAGACTGTGTGCTACGCAGGCGGCGGCGTGTCCACCGGCAGCTTCGCTTGCGGCGCCGAACTCCTCCTCGGCATCCCCTGGAGCACGGTGGCTGACCACTACACCTCCGTTCTCACCGTCACTCTCATCTAGCAGGTTCTGGGTCGGGCCCTCGGCACCAATGCCAGGGCCCGGCCCCCCTTCGCCAAGTCGGGAACAACCGCCTGCGCTGAACTCGCAGGGCGGGACTGCGCTGGCGGCCTGAGGATCGAGGCGGCGGCCGCCGATAGCGTGGACGATGGCGGTCCTCGGCGACGTTTTCAAGAACAAGGTCTTCCGCCAGAATGCGCCGCTGCGGGAGAGCTACTCGGTGTTGCGGGGCCGGCGGCGGCGGCTTGCGTCTCTTCGCGGAAGGTTGGTTCGCTACTTGGTGCGTGAAGGGACGAACCCGAGTCTCATTCGGCAGGCGTTGGTTACTCTGGCGTCCCGTCCCGGGCACGAGTTCTGGGCCGATTCCCTGCCGTACGCCGAGGCTGACCTGACCGACGTTATCGGGCACCGTCAGGTTACCGACGCCTATTTGGCCTCGCTGGTACGCCAACGCGGCAACGACGCTCGTTTGGCGACGCTGGACCAAGCACTGGTGTCAACCCACCCCGACGTTGCGGTCTTGGTGGCATGACGCTGGACGGAGGTGTCGAGCAGTGCCGTTTGCGTCGCTGGCCGTCTCCCCACAATTTGCGGACGGGGCAGCCCGGGACAAGGCGCCCGGGCTGCCCCGTCAGCTGAGAGACGGAAGCTACCTCGGCATTGTCAGGCCGAAGGTCGTCAACCGGCTGTTCCAGTAGCTGCTGCCTCGGAACAGGTAGTTGTTGATGTCGTAGATCAGGTTGCCAGCGTACGGGCTTGGCCAACTCCCGCTGCTGTACAGCCATCCATTCCTGTACTCCCAGCCTTTCGTTGCGTTGTTCAGGTTCGCGCCCTCCACACGGTGGTTTCCTGTGTTGTGCTCGTTGGCGTTGAGAGTGACGTCAGCGTATCCCTGCTCGTTCGGTCCGCCTGAGTAGATGCCCATCGGAGTGTCCGAAGACAGCTTCTTGATTCCCGAAAGGTAATCGTTGAATCGCGTCTTTTTCCTGGAAGAGGAGAGAGCCATATTCTCGTCAGAGCGGCCGGTCACCAGGCCCATGTCGAGCTCCACTTGGATCCCAATCTTGGTGGCGTTGCCCTGCCCGTTCCAATCATTCATGAACTTGATAAGGTCGTTGACCGCGGTCGTTCTGCGCCCAGAGTCGTCGGGTTGGTAGAATGTTCCGGGCTGTAGCAGAATGGTGCTGAAATACGGACGGGTTCCCAACTTGGCGGGGTTTCGCAGGTTCGCGAGGTCTGTGGCGCGATCGATGAACTGATCCGATGTCTCTCCCGCGGTGAAGTATGGAATGATCATCATCGGCTTTTTTCTTTCTCCGACGATAAAAGCAGCTACGTCCGTCGCGGTCTCCCGGCTCTTGTCGTCGCTGAGCTTGAGGTCCTCACCGAAGTAGGCTCCAGTGATCATGCTTGTGTCGGAACCGATCAGCTGAAGGACCCTGTCGTATATCCCGATTTCGCCGTTGGCGTTTCGAAGCGTGTCGGGCTTCTGTTCGACCGCGCCGATATAGAATTTCGGCATTGCCACACTTAGGCCCGCGTTTGCCAGAAGATTCTTGGCGTCCTTGAACTTGGCGATTGTGTCCGCTTGGAATGTCGCGGACGACTCGACCATCTCCGCCCTGGTTCCCAAGTTCTGAACATCTCGTTTCTGCAGGACGAAGGTAATGTTCCCTCCCGTTTGAATGAGCCAGTTCAGGGCATCGAGTTTGGTGAAGACGTAGTTGCTGTACCGATTCTTCGGCCCGGATTGCTTGCCCTTTGGTGGAGCGTTCGGTGCGCCGTAGAACGTCTGGTAAACGTTTGCTGGCATGCTGCGGTTGATCCCACCTAGCTGGGCCACGTATGCCTTGATGGACTCCGGATCAGCGAGATTGGGGCTACGGCCGACGGTGAAGCTGACGGTGAACGTCTTGGTCCCGAAGTTGTACGGTGTCCCGGACACCGTAATGGTGGACGTGTGGGTACCAGTGCCGAGTCCTAGCTTGGGTGCGACGGAGAACGAGATTCCCGTGTTGGGGCTGAGCGAGCCGGTGGTGGCCCTGCTCACCAGGAAGTTCAGGTTGGAGGAGGTGATCGAAAACGTCCCGGGCACGTTCCCGGTGTTGGTTACCGTCATCGTCCGCGCGGTCAGTGCCGCGTAGCCCACTACGGCCTGGGGGAAGGTGTGATTCCCCGCCGGGGTCAACGAGAACGTGTGGATCGGGTTGACGACTTCGAAGCTGACGGTGAAGGTCTTGTACGAGAAGCTGGCTGGTGACCCGGTCACGGTGATGGTGGCAGAGTAGTTGCCGGCGGGCAGCCCCGTCTTGGGGACGACGGTGAACGGTATCGACGCGCCAGCGGCCAGCGACCCGGTGGTGTTCCTGCTCAAGGTGAAGTTCGCGCTGTTGATGGCGATGGCAAACGTTCCGGCTACGTTCCCGGTGTTGGTCACTGTCACAGACCGGGCGGTTGGTGTCGCGTAGCCCACCACGGCCTTAGGGAAGGCGTAGTTGCCCGTCTGAGACAACGAGAACGTGTGGATCGGGTTGACGACTTCGAAGCTGACGGTGAAGGTCTTGTACGAGAAGTTGGCTGGTGACCCGGTCACGGTGATGGTGGCCGAGTAGTTGCCGGCGGGCAGCCCCATCTTGGGGACGACGGTGAACGGTATCGACGCGCCAGCGGCCAGGGACCCGGTGGTGTTCCTGCTCAAGGCGAAGTTCGCGCTGTTGATGGCGATGGCAAACGTTCCGGCTACGTTCCCGGTGTTGGTCACTGTCACAGACCGGGCGGTTGGTGCCGCGTAGCCCGCCACGGCCCTAGGGAAGGCGTAGTTGCCCGTCTGAGACAACGTGAACGTGTACGTCGGATTGGAGACGGTAAAGGTTCTTGACGCGCTCCCCTGATCACTCCGGGCGTCACTTTCGATGTACGACCTCGAATAGACCGTCACTGTGTAAGTTCCGGCCACCTTCGGAGTGAACGTCTTGCTGTAGGACGCTGAGTACACTTCGCCCAGCCAGTTGTCCGGTCCCCCGTTGAGCTGCCACTTCGCGGCCATCCGGTAGCACGGCGTCGACGAGGAAGCCGAGACCGTCACTGTGCTGCCCACGGTCGTGTTTCCGATCGCGCCAACTGTCACAGTCGGCTTCACAGGGGTGACTGGGCCCCTAGACACGTACCAGTAGCTGCCCAACGGGCCGTTTTGCGGATATGTCGTCGATGACGTCGACGTCACTGGCCCGTAGGATGTCGAACCCTTGGACTGAGTTGTCTTTACGGTGGCCGTGTTGGTGCACGTCCACAAAGTGCCGCTCGACGTGTACTGCCACGCGGTGGCCTTTGTCGCCGTGCTGGAGTAGACCAACACGCCGGCGTTTGCCTTGGTGATGCTCCGATAAGTTCCCGTGGTGGAGAAGCCAGAGGACGCGGAGATCTGGAGGTTCGGGTATCCGGACTTGGAGGTGGCCTGGGGGGATGCTTGAACCCAGGCGGTCCACGATCCCTGGGTATAGGTGGTCGTGGTGACGATGTTGTACCGGTCCCATTGGTAGGTGGCGGCCTGGGCCGGCGCGGCGGACAATAGTGTGACTGGCGCAGCCAGTCCGACGGCCACAATGGCCGCGATAATAGTCTTCCTCGACATTCTTGGGGCTTCCTTCGAATCTCTCGTGTTGCGGGGGCGACGCCCCTGGGTAGGGGCGTCCCGGCTGCGGCAGCCCCTGACTCCGAACCGCGGAGGCAGACTGATCTCAGTGACAGGCAACCTAGGCCGCGGAAAACCTTACATCGGAAAAAGTGCCCGTTCCGCAAGATTCTCTCACAGCAAATGATAGCGCTGGCAATGAAGGTCGCTGCCCAGACCCAAATCGTTCATGTTGTCACTACCCCGAAATCCTTCGCGCGTAGGCGCACGTTGTCAGAATGGGATTTCGCGTGATTATTCGGCATTTCCGAGACCTTTCGCGACAGCGCTTGCTTCTCGGATCGCAGGGGGTAGGAGCCGCTATGCCTGACGCGGGCCGTAGGGCGACCGCGCCCTCGCCTCGGTCCCGAGTTGTCGCTTGGTCGCGGCACTCTCGGTGTTGTCTCCCCATCTCTCATGATCGTCAGGGCGGCTGGCACCGCTGCAGGTCCTCCCAGGCGCGCGGGCCTTGTTCGGTTCAGTTCGTCATCGTGCGGAACGGCGGTTGTAGGTCGGGGAACATGGGGAAGTGTCGGGTGTTGAGGGTGGCGAGGTCGCATCCGTGTTCGATCGCTGTCGCGGCGATGAGGTAGTCCCCTAGGCCAATGCCCTGGTGGCTGCGGCGGTAGGTGCGCATGAGTTCGCCTGCTCTCCGAGCGATTGCTTCTGTCGCTGGAAGCACTCGAGTGATCGCCAATAGCCCCCAGACTTCGCGCCGCTCAGCTGATCGCATTCCTCCAGCAAGCTCGACAACGCTGATGACGCTGACGGCTATCGGATCGGCTCGGTAGGCGGCGCGCAGCCACTCGGTGGCGTGTGGGTCTCCTCGTAAGTGCTGGATTAGGACATCGCTATCGACGAGAATCACGGGAGGTCCGCCTCTGCGGACAACCCGATGAGGTCACCGAGGTAGCTTTGCCGCGCGTCAGGTTCTCGCTCCATGGGTTCGATGTCGGCCAGGGCGCCGGCGGATCGGTTGATCGCGTCAACGCCGGCGGTGATGTCGCGATCCTCGCCGTTGAGCGTCCGGTCGACGAGGTCGCGGATGACCTGGGCCCGGGATAGTCCGAGCTGGGAGGCGATTTTGTCAAGGGCCTCAGTCTGGCGGTCTTCCAGGTAGATGTTCGTTCGATGCATACACCAGAGCATACACCACATGGTCTCTTGTGGGCTCAGGGGAATGAGCGCGGCGACGTGCTACGTTGGGGCGCCCGGGGTGTTCCGGGCCACCAAGGGATGGGGGGGCGACCGTGACGGGTCGGGGTGTTCGCATCATCGCCTTCGCGGCGCTTCCGATTCTCCTGCTGGGGTTCTTGGCCGGGTGGGCGGGGCATGGCCAGGAGGAGGGGTGCGGCATGGAGGGGTATGGGTACGACGAGCTCGTCAACGCGGCCTCCGCGCAGTACAGACTTGGGCGGGTGCGACCGCAGACCGCGAACGCCGCGAACGTGCTGGGCTCCAGCTTCTCCATCAAGACGATCACGGGCAACCGCGATGCCGACGATGGCGGTGCGCGCCCCGCCGGCCTGGACCTCGACTTCATGGTGGACGACATACCTGATGGCATGGAGGTGGGCGAGCGTCTGGCCGAGCACCTCGTCAACCACGCCGACGAGCTCGGCGTGGCGGAGGTCACGTGGAGACAACGGGTCTGGTCGGCCGACCGGGGAGCGGAGGGGTGGCGGCCCGTGGAGGATCATGGATCACTCGCCGACCGTCTCCACCTCAGCCTCGCTGACGCGCAACCCACCTCGGGGGCCCAGTGCCTCACCATCCCCGGCGTTGTCAACGAACAAGGCTGGGCCGCGCCCGCAGCTGGGGGCTTCTTCGAAGGCTACGGGGCTCCGCAAGGCTCCCCCGACGAGTTTTCGCTTCCCAGCCGCCACCAAGGCGTCGACCTTGCCCACCCGTACTGCGGCGCACCACTGTGGGCGGTCCACGACGGCCGCGTGTCGTTTGTCGGGTTCGATGCGGCGGGGGCGGGAACCATCGTCGTGGCCCACGACAACGGCGTCGAGAGTATGTATGTCCACATGCCCGAGTCAGGCATGTTTGTGCGAGAGGGCGAGCGCGTCGTTGCGGGTCAACAGATCGGAAAGGCGGGCACCTGGGGGCTATCGGACATCGGGTGCCACCTTCACTTCGAGATGGCGGTCGATGGCAGCATCTGGACGCTGCGCACCGGGCACGTCGATCCGGCGGCCTTCCTGGCGGACGTCGGAATCGACCTGGGAGAGCCAGGCTTCTCATAGCCGACCCTCCGATCACCGCCGCCTCATGTCCCAGGACCCTTGGTGATGGGGGGCTGCCGCGACGGCTTGCATCTCTTCGCGGTCGGTTGGTTCGCTACGGACGGCGAGTGCCGCCATCGTCCATCATGTCTCTATTAGGAGGTGATGGCGCGATATGATGTCGGACATGCGCACCACGGTCGACATCCCATCGATGCTTCACGAACGCATCAAGGCCTATGCGCAGATGCAAGGGCAATCCTTCGCGGCGACCGCGACGGATGCGATGATGCGAGGCATGGCCACAATCGACACGCCCTCCTCTGCCCGCGTCAACCCCAAGACCGGCTTGATGGTATTCAACTTCGGACGGGGACGCGCCATCACTTCCGCTGAGGTAGCCGACCTGATCGATGAGGACAACTGATGGTCTTCTTGGTCGACGCGAACGTCCTCATCGCCATGTCGGACGGCGAACACGTCCACCACGATCGGGCCGTGGAGTGGTTCGCTGGCGTTGAAAGCTTCGCGACCTGCCCCATCACCGAAGGGGCTCTGGTTCGCTACTTGGTGCGTGAAGGGACGAACCCGAGTCTCATTCGGCAGGCGTTGGTTACTCTGGCGTCCCGTCCCGGGCACGAGTTCTGGGCCGATTCCCTGCCGTACGCC
>WQYN01000089.1 GCA_009781225.1 Micrococcales bacterium
CCACAGAGCAGCTCTCCTCCCACCCAATGGCTCACCCGCCCGTCCCCTGGCGAACGAAAGACCCGGACGGGCGGGTGATGCCTTGTCTGCCTGGGCCCAAGTGGAGAGAGGCACGCTGACTCGCCCCCGGCGTGTGTCCGGGAGGTCTTTGCCCCAGCTCTCCTCCCACCCAATGGCTCACCCGCCCGTCCCCTGGCGAACGAAAGACCCGGACGGGCGGGTGATGCCTTCTCCGCCGACCCCCACGCAGACACAAGGACGCAGCCAGCCACACAGGCGCGTCCCGTCGCCGCCGGCGATAGTGGACGCAGGAGCGCAGTTGAGGCAGTCGTTTCCGTTGGCCTGACCACCAGCTCCGTCATCCCGTACCCCCAAACCCCCGCGGCAGTCGTTTCCGTTGAGGCAGTCGTCGTTTCCGTTGGTCTGACCAGTGGCCCCAGAAGAGGCTAACGCTGTGACCAGGGCAAATGCAAGGCCCTCTATTGCGGCCCGACCATCAAACCAACGGAAACGACGCTTGCCCCATGAACCTCCCCACCCACCCTTCCGCCGAGTGCGAGGAATCCGACAATTCAGCGCCCATGACAACGCTCCAAACTGTCGGTCTCCTCGCACTCGCTGCACTGGTTCCCGCCGGCGGGGCTGGCGGGCGAGCGATGTCTTCTCTCTCAAGGCCTGCGCAGACACAAGTACGCCGCCAGCGACATGGGCGCGTCCCGTCGCTGGCGGCGATTGTGGACGCAGGACGCGGAGCCGTCCTCGTCCGAGCTACTGATCGTCGCCGTCCTCACCCTGATCCCCGCCGGGCGTGCGCGTGAGTGTGTCGGCCCGGAGGTGCTTCCCCCACCCTACAGGAATCCACCAACGCTGTCGGACTGCGCTAGCATCCCCCCCAGACACCCCCCACCCCGCCACGATCCCCCCGCCCCCACCAGCTCCGTCATCCCGTACCCCCAAACCCCCGCGGCAGTCGTCGTTTCCGTTGAGGCAGTCGTCGTTTCCGTTGGTCTAGCCAGTGGGCGCCGGAATCGGCAACGCTGTGACCAGGGCAAATGCAGGCCCATCTGTTTCGGCCTGGCCGTCAAACCAACGCAAACGACGACTGCCCCAGGGGCCAGCCCAGCCCACAAACCGTCGGGGGCTCTGCCCTCCAACAGTCCCGGGCGTGGCCGCACGGGCACTGGATCACGTAGCCACGCTGCCCCTTCACCACCGACGCGCGTGTTCCCACGACGATATGTCATACCTCCCCTCTAGTTTGTTGCAGGCGTTCGAAGAAGGAGATTTCATGACCGAACCTCGCCAGACGGCGACGATGATGGACACCTCGCGCCCGCTCGCCGTTGACCTGTTCGCCGGGGCAGGGGGTCTGTCGCTTGGCCTGGAGCAGGCCGGCTTCGATGTGGCAGCCGCTGTCGAGTACGATCCCATCCACGCCGCCGTCCATGAGTACAACTTCCCGTACTCGGCCATGTTCTGCCGCGACGTGACATCGGTGACCGGAGATGAGATCAGGGAAGGCTCTGACATCGGGTCGCGTGAGATCGAGGTCGTCGCCGGCGGCCCTCCGTGCCAAGGATTCTCCATGATCGGAAAGCGCGCCCTGGACGATCCGAGGAACGCGCTGCTGGCCGAGTTCACGCGCCTGGTGGCCGAGTTGAGGCCGCGCTACTTCGTGCTTGAGAACGTCGCAGGGCTCACCGTTGGCAACCACCGCCAATTGCTTGATGAGGTCATCGGAATGATGGATGCGGCAGGTTACGACACGCTGTTGCCATACAAGGTATTGCAGGCGGCTGACTTTGGCACGCCGCAGTCTCGCAGACGACTCATCTTGATGGGTGCCCGACAGGGACTCGCTGCACCTCGGTACCCCACACCGCTCTACCTCCCCCGTCGGATTGATGGAGTTTTGCCGGAGGTGACGCTCTTCCCGAACCTGCCCATCGGCCCTTCCGTGGCAGACGCGTTGGGTGATGTCCCTGACGCGGATCAGTTCGAGGAGTTGCTGGCAGCAGACCAGGTTCGCGCGGAGTTCGCGACCCCTTCGGACTACGCCGCCCCGCTCAGGGCCATGGTGCCAGAACACGACGACTATTCCCGCCCAAGAGTGTTTCGGCCCGACTTGCTGACCTCGTCGGCTCGCACCGTTCACACGCCCGCCTCTATCCAAAGGTTCGCCGCGACCGCTCCGGGGACCACGGAAGCAGTCTCACGGTTCCTTCGGCTGCATCCAGATGGAATCTCAAACACCCTCAGGGCGGGCACCGCTTCGGACCGGGGCGCGTTCACGGCCCCACGTCCTATTCACCCGACACTTCCCAGAGTCCTGACCGTCAGGGAGGCCGCCCGGCTTCACGGCTACCCGGACTGGTTCAGATTTCACGTCACCAAGTGGAACGGCTTCAGGCAGATCGGCAACAGCGTTCCTGCCAAGCTAGGACGCGCCGTCGGATTGTCGGTGCTTTGCGCGGCCGGGATCACACCCAGGAAGGGAGACCTCTGTCGGTCTGGTGACCCCACATTGCTGTCTCTTACTGCCACCGAGGCGCAGCGGCACTTTGGGATCAGTGATCGGGTCATCCCCCAGCGATACAGAAAGGCGGTGTGACCAGCGTGAATGACCACGCCAACCGGTACGCGGCCCTAATCGAGTGGGTCTTCTTCAAGCACTACACCGAAGGTGCCACACACGTGCCGTGGGAACGCAAGGACCTTGAGGCGATGAACAAGCACTGCTGGCCTTGGTGCGCTACAACAGACTCATTGACATCTTCCTCGGTGTGGCCGCCTACTCGTTGCAGAACCACCTTCGGACAACGGCTCCAGGCATCGGGCAGGTCGAGGTGGACGAGGTATACGTCGCCGTTGATCGCTACGGTACGCAGTACGTTCTCCCTGTCCAGGCTAAGGGCGGGAAAGACGAACTGGGAGTGACCCAGGCGGAGCAGGACATCGCAGTGTGCGCCGCCAAGTTCCCAGAACTGACCCCGCGTCCCATCGCGGCACAGTTCATGGCCGACGATGTGATAGCCCTGTTCGAGTTGACCGTGCAGGACGCCGAGATGGTTGTCGTGCGCGAACAGCACTACAAGCTGGTGCCATCCACTGAGATCACCCCACAAGACAGGGCGATCTACAGCCGCATGTCCCAGCCGTAGCAGGTCTGACCAGTGGCCCCAGAAAAGGCTAACGCTGTGACCAGGGCAAATGCAAGGCCATCTATCTCGACCCGACCATCAAACCAACGGAAACGACTGCCCCATGAACCTCCCCACCCACCCTTCCGCCGAGTGCGAGGAACCCGACAACTCAGCGCCCGTGGCAGCGCTCCAAGCTGCCAGCGCGGGTTCGGTTCCCGTCACCCGCTGCCGGTTGAGAGATCTGAGGCAAGTCAGATTCTCCAATCGCCGATTGGAGAATTCTCTCCGGCGGCCACGCAAGGCGAAACTTCCTCATCAAGTAGAGATTCTGGACACCGTAGCCGCGCCCGAAGCGAGCCGTCAGGTCGGCGTGGCTCTGACAGTCTGATCTGGCCCCGGTGTGACGGCCTGGCTCAACACCGGACTGACCACGGGCAGCAGAGTGCCGCCTCTGCGGGACAACAATCGCGTCAGGAAAGCATCCAGGCGCTGGCCCCCCACCCGAGGACCGTCCACAAGCCGGGCATCGGACACCAACGCCACCTGTTCGCAAAGGACCAGGTGGGAGTCAAGCTGAGGCGTGTGATTGCCGACGCCATGACCGCCGCCGGGTGTAAGGAGGGCGACAGCCACCCAGGGGTCGGCAACCGCACCCTCTGCCCGTAAGCTGATGGCGGACCATCCAAGAAAGCAGGTCAACATGTTTTACGAGGTATGCCTCTACGAGGCCAGGGTCGACCGTCAAGACGAGATCGAGGCTCTCATGCGGGATGTGGCCGAGTTCTATCGAAGCCAACCCGGCGTGATCGACGTTCGGTACATCAAACGCACCCACCGGCAAGACAGCTTCCAGGCAGTGAAGGAAGGTGAGCTTCCTATCCGTCTGACCCGATACGCAGGGAAGGTCACCTACGTGCTGTTCTGGACCCTGGAGAGCGCGGAGGCACACGCCGCCCTGTGCAAGCCGGCACTGGAAAGGTTCTACAAGCGCTGGAACCGCTGCCTGACGACGATGCCGCGGATCATCCTCGGCGAGGAAGTCGCCTAGGACTCTGTCGGAGGGGCCAGAGCCAGTCCTCCAGCGCACCGGTGGACCTTCCCCCGGTCCCAGCGTGCGCTCACGGGCTCCTCGGCTGATCGAACGCCCTCTAAGGGTGGACCGGCGAGGGCGTGGGCGGTTCGCACGATGGCGATGGCCTGACTCCCAGCCCGGCTACCAGAGTTCCCACCGCCTACCGTGACAGAACTGAGGGCGTGTTCGTGCTGGTCACAGCCGTGAGAATGGCAGCTTTTCGCCAATTCCGACCGGTTTTGGGGGCACTATGGCTGGTCTATCGCCGCAACAGGCACCTTGGTGTGCATTCTCACTGGTCACAGCGTTGCGGCTGGCAGCTTCCCGAGCTGCCAGCGCGGGTTCGGTTCCCGTCACCCGCTCTTCTGGAAAAGGAGGGGTGACCTGCGGGGACGCGGGTGTTGGGCGGTTGATCGCTGGGTGCAGTAGTGGGCGGTTGTTCGCGGTGGTTGGCTGCGCTCTGCGCTGCATGGGCGGGCGCGTCCTGTCAAGACCGGTGCGGCCACCACAGTCAAGGTGAACCGCCGACGCGTCCACGTGGGGTGCCGCCCACGGTAAGCGTGTCCAGATGGACCAAAGGCCCGGACGGTGTGGTGGCCGCCGGGCCAGAGGTATCGACGTAACGGAGAACATGCCCCCGTCTTCGTCGGCTACTGTACATGGGTGCCGCTTCTGACCTCGCGAAGCACGGTGATGTAGTCGTCGAGGTCTTCTTCGAGCAGGCCGTCTTCCTTCGCCTGGCGCAGCGACTCCTTGAGGAAAGTGGTCCGCATGGCCGAGCGCTCTCGCTTGTACTCCAACACGTCCTCCAGTCGGACCTGACGGTGGACTGATGGCTGAGTGTAGGGGATGCGACCTTCCTCCAAGAGCTTGACGAAGGTCGTGCGGGAGACGTTGAGGATGTCGGCAGCTTGACCGGTGGTCAGCATGGGCGAGACCGGTTCCACACGGACGGCTTCGCCCCTCGATAGTGCCTGGACGAGCGCCTCGAACCCAGTGCGAAGGCTCGGAGGCAGCGTGGGCAACGCTTGGGCCAAGGATTCGAGCTGGACAGGGTCATCGGGCGGGAGGAGTGTCTCGGGAGTAGCCATCGTGGCCATCTCACGAGCATGACACGCAAACGCCAGAAACACAACTGGGGTGTGGGGCGTCATCGTGGGCGCGTGCGGGGCATTGGGGCTGTGAGGGTGCGGTGCGGGGTTGGGTGGGGGGCGTCATCGTGCGCAATGGGCATCGGGCGGGCGGGCAATGTGTTCGCGGGCCAAAAGGGCCGCCCCTCCGGCCAGGGCAAACCCGGCCGATTGTTCCTGCTCGAAGAACAGGTGGGCTACCTCGACCTGGAAGGCCGTGGGGTTCTCCCGCTCGACCATTACGACGCCTCACGATCGTGGGGGTCGGCAACGACAGCCGACCATGCTGCGCGGATCGCGGACGGGAGGACGAGTTCGTCCCATAGGTCGACCAAGAGGGCGCCGTCTACGTAGGTGAGCACGTCCTCGGGCCGCCCCTCGCTCAGGACAATCTCGTAGGCGCGGGCTCGCTGACGGCGGTTGCGCAGGTTGTACCGGTATCCCGGGTTGGACCAGTTCAGGTGCAGCGGTAGTTCGACGGTCGCTAGGGCACGTTCCTGGTGCAGACGCGGCAGGGAGGTCGGAACAAGGACGGGACGCCCGCGGTAGTTGCTGGCCTCGACAAACTCAATCCGGGGTTCTGTGCGCAACTCGAAGCCCGTCGACTCGAGGATCCGGGCAGCAGTCAGAAGGGTGGGGGACTTGCGCCCATTCTCGTAGGCCGACAGCGTGGGCCGCGACGTGCCGGCTCTCGCCGCCAGGGCGCCTTGAGACAGACTCGAGGCATGACGGGCGACTCGGAGAAGCTGCGCGGTGTCCACGCCCAAAGAGTATCCGATCGGATGCCACCAGGTAAGGATGGGATGCGGCTTCCACACTAACTGGCACACCCATTTTTTCTGACCGCCCCGACTCCAGTCACCCCCGCCCCCACCCTTCCGCCGAGTGCGAGAAATTCGACAATTCAGCGCCCATGACAGCGCCCCAGAGTGTCGGTTTCCTCGCACTCGCTGCCTCCGGGAGCCCACCGCCGCCTGTTGGGCGGCGGTGTCGGCCTGGGTGTTCGCGGTGTCGGCGACGGTATGGTGATGGGACGCCAAGGAGGCGGGGGAGGAGCAATGGATGACGACCGCTGGGCACCGATTTGCTCCTGTGGCCGCAGAGATCCTTAGCGCATGCCTGACCGGTTGCGCGCAGGCACCTCCAGAGTCAACTCCACCCCCCGGCCATCGACCCCAACCCCCTCCTCCCTAGCGGCACACCCCTCTACGGCGAGAGGACCAGGGACTGCCTAGACAAGCCCTGGGCCACCATGCAGCGCGCCTCGTCGCAGGAGCCAAACTGACGACCCAGACTCTGCGGTAGTTGACACGCCCCCGCATCGCCGCGACAGCGCTAGCATCCCCTCCCGCAGGCCGAGCCCACGCGGCAATCGTCACAGATGCGGTTTTCGCAGCGTTCACCGCACAGCTCCGCACTCAACGAGCTCGCTGACCAGCACAAACGCAGGAGCGGCGCCGAGCGCGGGCGCGTGCAACCTGCATCTTTGACGATTGCCCCGAAGCGCACCTTCAGCGAACCCGTTGCGCGAGCGAGCCCGAGCCTGCTCCTGGTACGCTATCCCGTACCAGATGGCCCCACCCATGCACAAACCTTAACAATACGTTAAGATAAACGCGTGAACGACGTGCTGACCGACCTGGAGCGGCTCCGCGAAATCGCCCTCGACCAACACGGCTTCGTCACATCAAAGCAGGCCCTGGACGTGGGCGTGTCGTTCGCCTCGCTGAGCATGATGGCCCGCCGTAGCCGACTGGAAAAGGTATCGCGGGGCCTGTTCAAGGTGCCTCAGGTTTCCGCAACCCCCCATGACTCGAAGATGAAGGCGGTTCTGTGGACAGGGTTTCCTGAGACGTGCCTGAGCCACGATTCTGCGTTGGATGCCTGGGAGATCAGCGACATCAATCCCGACAAGGTCCACGTCACGGTCGCCGCTCGACGCCGAATCACCCGAGCAGTTCCCCTCAGTTTCGTCGTTCACAACGAAGACCTGACACCGGAGCAAGTCACCTGGTGGCAAGGCATCCCGACGGTGACGGCAACGACCGCGATCCGTCAGTGCCTGGTATCAGGCGTGCCGACCTACCTGATCCGCCAGGCCCTAGAACGCTCGGCAAGACTGGTGCCCACAGACCAAAGAGAACAGCTGACAAGACTGATGGAGGACCGCTATGCCTGACAACCTTGACCTACCCTCACGGTTGCGAGACCTCAAACCAAAGCTGAAGCAGCCCAACTCTGCGGCTGTCTTGGACAAGTGGATTGCCAAAGCTGAGCAGGACCTTGAACTCGACGAGAGTGGGCGACTTGGGTGGTTGGTCGCGTCAACGGTCGCAACGGCCGCGTTACAGCGGGCGCTCGCGGTAGATGGTGGTGCCAGGTTCCTCCTCAAGGGTGGCACGATGCTGCAGCATCGTCTGTCGGTTCCGACAAGGGCGACCAAGGACGTGGACGGCCTGGTGCGGGGTGACCTCGAGTCGTTCATTGCGGACCTTGATGAGATCCTGGCCGAGCCGTGGGGGCCGGTCGGGTTTGGGCTGGGAGAGATCGAGGTCATTGACGTGCCGACAAAGGCGATCAAGCCGCGCCGGTTCCAGTTGACGCTGACCCTCCGGGGCGTGACGTGGCGCAAAGTGCAGGTCGAAGTGTCTCCAGACGAGGGATCGGCTGGAGGCTCGTTCGAAGTGTTTGCTGCCCCTGAGCTGGCAGGCTTTGGGCTTTCCGCTCCGGAGGTGTTGGTCGGGCTGGCGATCAGGTACCAAATCGCCCACAAGATCCATGCATCGACAGATCCGCACCGTCCGCCCGCTGTCGTCAACGATCGGGCTCGCGACGTCGTGGACTTACTCCTCCTCAAGGACCTCGCTGAGAACACGGGCGCGCCAGCACCCACCGAGATCCTCGCTGCGGCAAGAGACATCTTCGCAGCCCGAGCAATGGAGGCGGCCGCTCTTGGCCGGACGGGGCGGGCGTGGCCGCCTACATTAGTTGCGCACTCGCACTGGGATGCCGACTATGCCAAGGCGGCGAACTCTGCCCGCGTGACGGTCCCGCTAGGTCAGGCGATCTCGGACCTGAACGCCTGGATTGATCGGATTGCCGGGGCGTAGGCCCACCTCAAGGGTTCTCGTGCTTTCCGAACAGGTGCCTTTCCCAGGTCGCCAGCGCCGCCCCGACGGTTCCCAGCTAACACAGCAATCCCCGCCATTAACACAGTCTGGGCCCACACCCCCGCCCCCATGAGCCGCCCATATGTTGTCAAGTCGGCTTGGGGGGGTGTGTGGGGAAGGCGCGGTCAATCCCCAGCTGTGCGCCGATCACCAAGATCGACCCAGAAGACGTCGCCACGCTCGATCACCATTCGTCGTCCCTAGTCAGAGTTGCGAGCTGCCGCAGCGACGCTGCACGGAACTCTGGGTCTTCGAGAAGGCCGGGGGTCAAGGTGAGGGCGACGTTGATCCGCTCGGTCAGGCTTTCCTGCTCAAGGCGCCTCAGGTGATCACGAGCGGCCTCCTGGAAGAAGCGAGACCGCGAGACCCCCTGGTAGCGAGCGGTGGCGTCTACCTCGGCGAGCAAATCGTCGGGGAGGGTGATGGCGACCTTCACATTCGCGAGCATATCTCGGCCTCGCCGGCAAAGGGGGAGCCGTGGAGGCCCAACCTAACCCCCCCCTGTCCAAGATGAGCACCACCAACCCCCACCCCGAACCGGCCGATCTCTGGCCACAGTGTTGCCTGAAGAGCAGTGTTTCCCAATACGGGAAACAGCCTTGTCTAGGAAACAGAAGAGGTCAAGGCAGTCACACGGACACGTCCCGATGACGGGTGGTGGGACCAGCGTGCGGGTGACAGCCTGGGCAACGACGTTGGCGTCAAGGAATAGCAGGTCAGACATCGGCGAGTTCGGCATCGATGGCGTGGGCGTCGACCTGGGCCATCTGACGCATGAGTTCGTGGCTGAACTGCTCGAAGTCGGTCAGCGGTATCCGGTGATGTGTGCCGACCTTCGTCGCCCTCAGTTCACCGGACGCGATGCGGCGAAGCACTGTGGATCGGCTCATCCCCAGCCGTTCTGCGACCTGGGCCGGGGTCAGTGTCTCCACCCGCGTGGAGAAGTCAACGACCTCGCCGGCGGCGCCAGCAGCGTCGATGAAGGACCGAATCGTCGCCCACTCGGCCACCGACAGGTGCGCCGGATTGATTGTCAGAGTCTGACTCATGACTCCAACCCTACCCCATCGTGGCCACTTACGCAGCGCCAAGTGACCACGTGGGAGAGACTCTCCTCGGCGCATGAGGGACAGGAGCGCGCCGTACCGCGTTGCCGACACCCAGCAGTAGCAAACGACCTGGGCGGGGTCGGGCCGGGGCTTAGACAGCGGGAGTACAGCCTGCGACAGCGTTGGTATCGAGTCTGCCAGCGCTGGCCTGGGCCAGTGCGCGGGGCGCGGGCATGGGCCTTTCGGGCCCAAGACGCCCGCCACACCCCCCCAGGCCCACCCATACCCCCAGCTCGCGACCTTCCCTGTCCACGATGTGCACCTCCTAGCCCTCCACCCACCCGCGGTCCCCCATCGCTCCCTACCATGAAGTAAGTCCTTCCCCC
>WQYN01000090.1 GCA_009781225.1 Micrococcales bacterium
GGTGTCGAGAACACGATGGTGTGTGACCAGCCGGTAGCGCCGGTGACGGTTGCCGCGTTGGCCCAAGTCTCGCCATCGTCCGACGTCGCAATGGTGTAGTCGGTGGCCATCGTCGTCGTGGCAGAAAGCCAGAGGAGCTTGACGACGTCAAAGTCGCTCGGCGCGCCGAGATCAACGGTGAGGTACCGGTCTGTCGCGGCCGTCGTGGACTGCCAGTATGAGGCGAACTCCGGGTAGGGCACCAAGGGGTAGCCGTCGTTGCCATAGAGGAAGAGCTGGCTGATCCGGACAGTGGCCGCTGAAGCCGCCGTCACGTTGATCCGATAGTGCTGGAAGTTGGTCCCCGCCGGCACGGTGAACGTCCTGCCGGGGCAGGGCAGGGGGTTCGCTCCACCCGGCGCGGTGAGCCCGGACTGAGTGTCAAGAGTTGTCCAGGCCGATCCATCGGCTGAGCCTTGGAACTGCCAGGCCGTCGGGTAGTTCGCGATGAGGCCTGAACCCGATGTCCCGCAGACAGGCTGGACACGGTAGGACCGGAGTCCTTTGGCCGCGAGCAGATCAATGGCGAGCCACTGTGGGTTCGTCGCGTTCAACGTGCCAGTGGATGTCCACGTGGTGTTGTTGATGATGTAGTCGAAGGCGACTGCCGGTCCCGTGGTTCCCGTCCCGGTGGAGGCGGTTGCGATGGGGCGCGGCGCAGGTATGGCCGCCGGGTCGGTGTACAACCCGTCGGTGATCAGGCTTGCGGTGTTGTTGAAATTGGTGCCGTAGGCCGTGGCCATCGCAGCCCGGTTGAGGGCAATATTCCGGTAGCCCGGCGGGTCATCGGCCGTCTGGCTGAAGGCCGGCGTCGCAATCCCCGCAAGGGAGAGCGCCAACGCCCCAGCCACCGGGAGCGTCAGCGCCCGCCTCGTGGTCGTTATCTTGGACAACTTCACTGTTATCTCCGTATCCGTCTGAAAGCCCGAGAGCATCGGGCGGTCCCTGGTTGGTGGTTGCAGGACCTCCCTGAGGCGGACGGCCTGACAACGCGACACCGGTCACCTCAGATCGGCACAACTGAGGTTAGCACTCCCTGAGCTACGACAACGCCGCCTGACGCCGTGGTACTGCGCTGACAGGTCCTTTCCGCTAAGACAGCAGAAGGGCGGGGCAGCCGGGGGTGGCCCGGCTGCTCCCGCCCTTCGGTCGGGGGTGGATTATTTGACGCGCTTGGTGGGCTTCGACGTCTTGACCACCTTGGCGAAGCCGGTCACCTGGGCGGTGACCTTCACCGTGATCTTCTTGCCCGCATCAGACTTGCGGACCTTGAAGGTGGGCTTGGTCGCCTTGGAAGCCTTCTTGCCATCGCGATACCACTGGTAGGACAGTGTGATGGACGATGACGGCACCTCAGTCTTGGCCCGCAACCGGGCTCCCACCTTGGCCTTGCCCGCAATCTTGGGAGCCGGCATCGTGGACATCGCCTTGCCGGCCGCTTCCTCGGCTGCGGCGACGCCCTCGGCAACAGCCGCGGGATCCGACGCCAGCGCGGACGCCCCATCCTTGGTCACCAAGGTGGTCGAGGCACCACTCGGAGCCTTGAGGCGAACCGCCGTCAACTTGACCAGCAAGTTGGTCTGTGCAGTGTTGACCTGCTCCGGCGTGGCGTTGTTGTTGTCGTGAACCAGCTTCGCGGCAGCCAACGCCTCAGGGAGCCCGGCGAGCGTCGAGGTCACATAGGCTTTGGAGTTCGCCATGATCGTCTCGGCGATGTCGATCGCTGACTTCAGTCCGCCCTTGAGGGCGCGGAGAACCAGCGACTCCAGGGCCGTCTTCAGAGCACCGAACGCTGCCTCAACCTCGTCGACCGAGGCTTCGGGATTCTCAACCACAGCTCCGGCAATCGCCAGTGCGTCGACAACCGCTGCCCAGGACGACGGAGTGAACAGGTCACTCTTCAACGACTCGGTCACCATGATGAGCGCGTTGACGGGAGTCTTTTCGCCCTTGAGTGTCGCCTTTGCAATGGCCAGCGACAAGGCGAGTTCCTCAGCCGATACCTCGGCCTGGGTCAACGGATCCACCAGGACGAGCTTCGCCGAGGCCACCGCCTCCGCCAGCCCGACAAGGGATACCGCGACATACTGCGGGGCATTCGCCAGGATCTCCTCGGCCTTGGTAATCAACGCCTCCAGCACCTCGGTGACGATGGCATCCACCAGCTCGCCCGCAGTCTCGGGAATCGCCTCGAGTGCCCACTCGACCGCAGCGCGCTCGGGCGGCTCGATGGCCAGCGCGGCGCGACCAGCAGCCATGGCCTTCGCAAAGGGGGCGAAAGACCGAGGAGTGTAGAGCTCCTCGCCTGCCTCGACGACCGCATAGACGTCGATCATCTGGCGCAGGGCCTCGACATCCGTAGGATCAGCCGGCAGGCCGTAGCTCCGGGTTGTCACGTTGAAGCCGTCGATGCCGATCCTCGCCTCGTTGCCAACAAGGCCCGAGAGCATGTACGTGGCGTACAGGGTGCGGGACTCGCCCGGCATGAGCGTGATGTAGTTGTCATCGGCGATGAACGGCAGGATCTGCTCGCCGTTCTCGTCCTTGCCGTTGATGTGGATCTGGAAAGCAGGCAGGGTGCCCTTGTTGGTCAAGGTGATCTCAAAGGCTCCCCAACCGGCCTCAGGCGAGGGCTTGGTCTCCACATGCATTGCCACAGGCACCGGGGCGACGGGCTCAGTGTCCGTGCCCTTGAGGGTGGTGCGGATGTCCTTGAAGTTCGCCCAGGTGCTCGGCGTATTGGTGGTGCGGCTCGTCCGGCTTCCCGCAGGCCACGCGGACAACACGTCCGGGTTGGTCCAGTAGAAGCTCGAGCTGAGCTCGGCACCGGAGGCGTCGGCCACCGAGGTGCGAACAAATCGCGTACCGGAATAGTCCTCGATGGGCGGCGCTGAGAGCAACGGCTCGCCGACGCGCCGGTAGATGAGCTGGCCAACAGCAATGGCAGGCACAACCGCGAGGTCCTGATCGAGCGTGTACTCAGAGGACCGGCCACCGGCCTCCAGGGAGGTGACGACCGAAGACTCGCCGATCTTCTCGCCCTCAAGGCTGAAGACCTCCGCCTTGACGGTGACGCCCATAAGGTCGCTCTTGGTCTCGTTCGACAACACGACGGTCTGGTCGCGGATGTCGAGGATGGCGTTGATCGACCGGTTCGCGGCCTTCTCGCCATAGAAGCCGCCGTTGAGGTCGTACCAGAAATCGTAGGTCTGCCACGCCATGGACGGCCAGGCAGACTGGCTCATCCACTGGAGGAGACCCGGGGTGTTGTTGAGGTACATCGCCTCGAAGAGCGCCCGATGCTGGTCGTAGTTGAGTTGCTGAACGGTCGTGATGAAATCCTCAACCCCGTGGGCCGAATAGTTCGGGTCGTAGGTGTTTTGGACATGCCCAAGCAGCCGCTCGGCCTCCGTGGCACTCAGGAGGGACATGGTGCAAAAGTCATGGATTCCCCACCACGCGGAGTTGGGGGTAGCGGTGACCGGGGGCCACGGGATGTTCTCGCCCATCATCCGATGCATGGACTCTGAGGTCGGAATGCTGAGCATGCCACGCTCCGAGGACAGGTTCTTCGCCCCGTTGCCGTTGGAGGAGTAACCCGAGGCAGCCGGCGTGTTGTTCAAGTACCACACGGTGTCGCGAACGCCGTAGGGGCCGTGACCGTCCATGCCCTCGCGCGGACCGGCCGAGTCGGCGACATAGGTGCGGGTCGGATCGAGCGTGCCCGTGCCGGTCCTGGCAAAGGCGCGCAGGGGGTTCTCAAGGCCGGCAGGCGGGTTGCCCTCGTTGCGGCCGCACCACAGAACAATCGCGGCGTGGTGACGCACGCGCTTGATCTTGGCAGCGGCGCTGTTGAGGAACATCCGCTCGTCGTGGGGGGCCGGGCCGTCGGCGGGGTTGGCCAACCAGAAGTCGTCCATCAGCATGATGCCGTACTTGTCGGCCGCCTCGTAGAAGCCCGGATGTCCCGTCATGCCGACCCAGTTGCGGACCATGTTGAGGTTGGCCTCCTTGTGGAGGCGCATCTTGAGGTCATAGTCCTCGTCCGTGTTCGCCATGTTCCGGTCAGCCAGGCCCCAGTTGCCGCCACGGGCGATCACGCGGGTGCCGTTGACGTAGATGTTCATCCCCGCATGCGGGTTGCGGTTGGCCGTCGAGTCCTTGGCGTCGAGTTCAGGCTGGCTGCGCCACTCATACTCGACGACGCGAATACCATGCTTGAACTCCTGCTCATCGGAGAGAACGTAAGGGCCAAAGACGGTCGGTGCCGCGTGGACGCTGACCGACACGTCGTAGAGGGGCTGATCGCCATAGCCGTTGGGCCACCACAGGTCGGGGTGGTCGATCTCGATGGTCGGCATCGTGTACTCCACCGTCTCGCCCGGAGCAATCCGAACGAAGGTGGGGCTGACAACGGCCGTCCCCAAAGGCTCGATCATTGCGGTGACCAGGGCAACCCGCGGCTCGCTGGAGGCGTTCGTCAGCTCGCCCTTGATCGTGACCTCGGCCGTGGAGAAGTCCTTCGTCACAGTGTCGAGGCGGTTGATCGCCCACGAGTTCTCCACGCGCACGTCGCCGGAGTAGTTGATGAAGACGTCCTCGTAGATGCCGATGTTGCGGCCCCGGATGGTCGGCAGCCAGTCCCAACCAATCGAGGCATGAATCGATGGGTTATCGCCCCCGAGAATGCCGCCGTTGCTCCCAGAGCTCGTCAGCTGCTGCACCGTGGGAGCGCCCGGGTTGTCATTCTTCTTGATGAGCACGGCGAGGTAGTTCGCACCGCCGTAGTTCGCGACGTCGGTGATGTCGAACTTGCCGGGCGTGAAGGCGCCCTCGAGGTCGTAGTCGCCATCGGCGATCACGCGGTCACGGGTGCCCAGGCGCTGGCCGTTGAGGTAGACGTTGGCCTTCCAGTTGATCGCCTGGAAGTTCAGCCACGTCCGCTTGCCCTCCTGGGAAATCGGGATCTGGAAGGTGTTGGAGTACCACCAGTCGGAGTTCGTGAAATAGGAGTCCGAGATCTGCAGCTGGTAGTCCGCGAAATCGGGGTCGACGAGCGCGCCTGCGTTGAGGAAGGAGGTCAGCACGGTCCCCGGGACGGTCGCGGGCAGCCAGTTGGCGGCAGCGGCAGCGCCGGCGGACGTCGAAAGCTCCTCGCCCGTGATGTCGGTCTGATAGGCGCGTCCGAGCTTCCAGTCGCCGCCCGTCAGGTACTGGGTGCCATCCGCCTCAGGGGCCGGGACGGCAGGAACGGAGTAGCGATAGTCGCTGGTGCCCCAGATCTCGAGCTCCTGGAGGCGATAGTCAGCGCCCACGCGGGAGGTGAAGGAAACCCGGACGTAACGCTTGCCGACCTGCGGAGTCGCCAACTCGGTCTGCTGAAGCCAACCCGAGGCGTCGGCGACGGTGGCAGCAGAAACCCAGGTCTCGCCATCGTTCGAGGTTTCAATGGTGTAGGCCGAAGCGAAAGCCGTGGTGTCGGACTCCCACATGAGCTTGACGACGTCAAAGTCGCTGGGGGCGCCGAGGTCCATGGTCAGGGACTGGCCGGTCGCGGCGGTCGAGGAGCGCCAGGTGGAGTCGAAGACAGGCTTGGGGACCACGGGGTAGCCGTCGGGACCATAAAGGTAGATCTCGCTCACACGCACGGTCGAGGTGGCAGCAGCGGTGACAAAGAGCCGGTAGTGCTGGAAGTTGGCATCGGCGACCGGGTAGGTCCGGCCACGACAGGGAAGGACATCCGCGCCGGTCTGATTGGTGACCGTGTCGAGAGTCGTCCAGTCAGAGCCGTCGTTTGACCCCTGGAACTCCCAGGCCGTCGGGTTGTTCTGGATGGCGCCGGTACCGGACCCGTTGCAGTGCGGCTGCACGCGGTAGCCCCGCAGGGCGTGGGCGGAGAGTAGGTCAATAGCGACCCACTGGGGATTCGACGCGCTCAGCGTGCCGGTCGAGACCCAGTACTGGTTGGACATGGTGTAGTCGAAGGCCGACGCCGCCGGGCCCGTCGAGCTAGCCGTCGAGGCTGACACGACAGGACGGGGGGCCTGCGCGACGGTCGGATCTTTGAACAGACCGTCGGTGGCAAGATGCCCCGTGTTGTCGAAGTTCTTGTCCGCCAGCGTCGACTGGAGCACCGACTTGTTCAAGGCGAGATTCCGGTAACCCGGAGGTGTTTCGGCAGCGAGCGCGCCCGTTACGGGTACACCAACTCCCAACAGAGATACTGCGATGGCCCCGACTACGGGCAGCGCCCAGGCGCGCCTGCGGAGCGAGTTGTCAAAGAGCACCGGCGTCTTCTCCTCACGTCATGTGGACACGACCCGGCACCTCCGAGTCGATGACTTCGCCTGGCATGACGGCGTCGCGACTGCGATACCCCGGGCGAATGCCGCGCAACGCCAATGGCGCGGCCTGCACGCAGCAACACCGGTGCCCAGGGAACCTAATCCCCGACGATGCGAGTTTTTCGCTGCGCGAATTTCGCCGAGGGGAAGCCCGCAGGCCAGCGCCGCCCTCGCCGTGATTGTCGTGCCCCTCCCATCGCCCTATGCTGAGTCGCAGGATTGTCCACCCATCTAGCCCCGTGGCGCGTTGGCGCGCGCCGCTCAAGGAGTACCGTGTCCTGGCTCGCTCGCCTTTCCTTGCGCAACCGCGCCGTTGTGCTCCTAACGACCCTGGCTGCCATGCTCGCCGGAGGCCTGTCGCTCACCTCGCTCAAGACCGAGCTCATCCCCTCCCTCCAGTTCCCGGCCGCCATCGTCATCGGGAGCTACCCGGGCACCGCGCCTCAGATCATGGAGAACCGCGTCGCCAAGGTGGTCGAGCAGGCGGTCGTCGCCGTCCCGGGTGTCCAGTCCGTCACCTCGACCTCCTCGACCTCCCTTTCGACGACCCTGGTCCGGTTCAACTACGGCGAGAACATGGACCAGGCCAACCTCAAGCTCACGACCCAGCTTGCGCGGATGACCGCCCTGCTGCCCGACGGCGCCGAGACCCGCGTCATCACCGGCTCGATGGACGACCTCCCCGTCCTCCAACTCGCCATCACGACCACCGAGGCCGACGTAACACCAGAAGCCTTGGCGACTGCGGTCGGCATCGTGCTCGTTCCCAAGCTCGAGGCCCTGGAGCACGTGCGATCCGTGGACGTCGCCGGATACTCCCAGCAAGTCGTCACGATCATCCCCAATCCCGTCGCGATGGCCCAGCGCGGCGTGACGATGGCGCAGGTCACCGGGCTCCTGCGCTCCTACGGCCTCCAAGCCCCAGCCGGAGGGGTCGCCGAGGGCGACAAGGTGATCCCCGTCATCGTCGGCACTCCGCTCACGACCGCTGAGGAGATCGCAAGCCTAGTCATTCCCGCAACGACGGACGATGGCGGACCCGCGCCCGGCGTTGCACTGAGCGACATCGCTGCGGTCGAGCAGGCCGCGGCGCCGCCCGACTCCCTCTCGCGCCTTAACGGGGCGACCGCCGTGTCGGTGTCGGTGACAAAGACGCCGGCGGGCAACACGGTGGACGTCTCTCAGGCCGTGGCCGACCTCATAAAGGACTCCCGCGAGGCGCTGGACTCCCAGGGGTTGAACGTCGAGGTCGCCTTTGACCAGGCACCTTTCATCACCCGGTCCATTGACGGGTTGACTACGGAAGGGCTTTACGGCCTCGGATTCGCGATCCTCATCATCTTGTTCTTCCTGCTGTCGCTGCGCTCGACGATCGTCGCCGGGCTCTCCATCCCCCTGTCCCTGCTCATCGCCTTTTCCGTGATGAAGGTCACCGGCTCCTCGCTCAACATCCTGACGCTGGGAGGGTTGACGATCGCGATCGGGCGAGTCGTCGACGACTCGATTGTCGTCATAGAGAACATCAAGCGGCACTTGTCGTATGGGCAAGACAAGAGGGCCGCCATCGTGCGCGCTGTGGGAGAGGTGGGCGGAGCGATCGCCGCCTCGACGGTGTGCACGGTCGCGGTGTTCGCGCCCATCGGGTTTGTGGGCGGAGCTGTCGGCGAGCTCTTCCGGCCCTTCGCTATGACCGTGACGGCAGCGCTGGCGGCCTCGCTGCTCGTCGCGCTCACGATTGTCCCCGTGCTGGCCTACTGGTTCCTCAAGGCGCCCGTCTCCCTCGATGAGGAAGACCAGCGACTTAGGCAGGAAGCGGCCGAGGCCAAGGAGAAGCGGGGACCGTTGCAGCGGGCCTACATCCCGACCGTGCGCGGGGCCGTGCGCCACCCCATCATCACGATCTTCATCGCGCTCGCCGTGCTCGGAGGGACAGCCTCGCAGGTCACGCGGCTGGAGATGAACTTCCTCGGGGCCATGGGCCAGGACACGGTGACGGTCACCCAGACCTTCGCCCCCGCCACGTCCCTGGCGACCCAAGACGAGGAAGCGCAGGCGGTGGAGGCCAAGCTCATGGGCTTGACGGGCGTGGCATCGGTCCAAACGACCGTCGGCGGAGGCCAGATGATGGGGCTGCGGATGGCCGGAGCGCCCACGGCCACCTTCTCCATCACACTCGACGACGGCTCGGACGCTGCCAAGGCGCCGGAGAGGATTCGGGGGGCGGTGAGCAACGCCGGAGGGCCGGCAACCCGGTCAATCCGCGTCAGCGAGGGGCAGGCGATGATGGGCTCGACCACGGTTGACCTCGTGGTTCGCTCGACCATCCCGGGGAATCTTGCCGAGGCGACCCTCGCTGTCGTGGACCTCGCCGAGTCCGTCACGGGGGTCAGCGAAGTCTCCTCAACGCTCGCCGAGGACCAGCCCACGGTCGAGGTGACGGTGGACACCGCCGCTGCGGCTGGCCTGGGCATGGACGAAGCCTCCGTGCTCGGTCTTGTCTCCTCGACCATGGGCCCCACCACACTCGGTTCGATCCTCACAGAGGCCGGGACGATGACGGTCAAGCTCGCCTCCGCTGGGCCGGCGCCCACCACGGTTGAAGAGCTGACTTCCCTGCCGTTGGGGCCTGGGGCGACCCTCGGTGACGTCGCGTCTGTGGTCGTGGCATCGGGCCCCGCCGTGCTGACTCGGGTGGGCGGACAACGCAGCGCCACCGTGTCTTTGACTCCCGACACCAACGATCTTCTGGGGTTGTCAAACCGGATCCGGGCCTCGCTTGACTCTTTGGATCTGCCGCCGGGGGTGACGGTCGAGGTCGCGGGCGTGGCCCGGGAACAGGCGAATGCCTTTGCCGATCTGGGGATGGCGTTGATAGTCGCGATCGCCATCGTGTTCATCGTCATGGTGGCGACCTTCGGGTCCCTGGCGCAGCCCTTCATCTTGCTCGTGTCGATCCCCTTCGCGGCGACCGGTGCTCTGGCCGCGATGCTCCTCTCCTCGACGCCTGTGGGCGTGGCGGCGCTCATTGGGGCGCTGATGCTCGTGGGGATTGTCGTGTCGAATGCGATTGTGCTCATTGACCGGATCAACCAGGTACGTCGCGAGGGGGTATTGGGTCTCGAGGAGGCGATTGTTGAAGGGGCACGGGTCCGGCTCCGGCCGGTGTTAATGACGGCCGCGGCAACTGTGTTTGCCCTGGTGCCGATGGCGGTGGGGCTGACGGGGCACGGGGCGTTCTTGTCCCAGCCGCTGGCGCTTGTCGTGATCGGGGGGTTGTGCTCCTCGACGCTGCTGACCTTGGTTGTGGTGCCTGCTCTGTATCGGTTCGAGGGGGCGGCGCATGATCGGCGTGTTGCACGGCGGGCCGTGCGGTTGGAGAAGGCTCGGGAGCGGCGTCGCGCTGCTCGGGAGCGGGATTTGGAGCGGGTGGGGCGTGGGGTGGGGGCTGAGGCCCCTATCGTGGAGGTTGGGACCCCTATCGTGGAAGCTGAGGCTCCTGAGGTGGAGGTTGGGACTCCTA
>WQYN01000091.1 GCA_009781225.1 Micrococcales bacterium
GGGGTTTTCCTCGCCGGCGAGGAGGGGGCCGGCGCCAAGCGTGTCGGCGAACTCGATGAGGTGATGGTCTACGAGTCGCGCGTGGGAGACACGATCACCCTCGGCACTTCGACGTGGCGCATCGTCGAAATCACGCCCCACCAGGTCCGGGTCCTGCCCGCCCCCGGTCTTCCCGGCCGCCTCCCCTTCTGGATTGGGGATACCCCCGGGCGCGCCGCCGAGCTGGGTGAGGCGATCGGCCGTTCCATCCGGGAGCTGGGCGATGATCCACCTGGGGCGAGGGACGCCATCGTCCATCATCCCCTGCTCGCTCGGGAGGGGCTTGACGAGTGGGCGAGGAACAATCTGCTTGCCTACCTGCACGAACAGCGGGAGGCGGCGGGGGTTCTTCCGGACGACAAGACGATCGTGGTCGAGCGCTACCCGGACGAGCTGGGCGATTGGCGGGTTGTCATTCACTCGCTGTGGGGGGCGCGGGTCAATGCGCCGTGGGCGGCGATTCTTGCCGGGCGCCTGCGTGAGATCTACGGGCTCGACGCCCAGGTCACCCACTGTGACGACGGCATTGTCCTGCGCATGCCCGAGACGGCCGAGGAGGATGCGGCGAACCTCGTTGATCCCTTTGTTGAGCCGGATCGGGTGACGGAGTTGGTGACCGAGTCCTTGGCGGGGTCGGCGCATTTCGCGGCGCGTTTCCGCGAGGCGGCGGCGCGCGCGTTGCTGTTGCCGCGACGTCGGCCGGACCGGCGTCAGCCTCTGTGGCAGCAGCGGCAGCGAGCAGCCCAGCTCCTGGCGGTCGCGGCGAGGTATGACGATTTCCCGATCGTCCATGAGGCTGTGCGCGAGTGCCTCCAAGATGACTTTGACGTCCCGACGTTGCTCCAGCTCATGCGGGCGATTGAGGCGCGTGAGGTGAGGGTCGTTGAGGTGTCGACCCCGGCGGCCTCGCCCTTCGCCGCCGCCGCGACGTTCCGGTACACCGCGCAATTCCTCTATGACCTGGACGCGCCGCTGGCCGAGCGGCGTGCGGCCGCCTTGAGTTTGGACCCCGGCCTGCTCGCTGAGCTACTGGGAGGGGCGGAGGCGACCGAGCTGGCGGACTTGCTCGACCCCGGGGTTGTTCTCTCGGTGGATGAGGAGATGGCGCGGCGAACTCCCGAGCGTCAGCTGCGCGATGCGGAGGCCCTGTCCGATGCGTTGCGGGTCATGGGACCGCTGGACGCCGAGCAGATCGCGGCGGCCGGGGGGTCGGCCACGTGGGCTGGCGAGCTGGTGACGGCCCGGCGGGCCATCGAGGTTCGTATGGGCGGGCGGCTGAGGTGGGCGGCGGTCGAGGACGCGGGCATGCTGCGCGACGGGTTAGGTGCAGCGCTGCCAGCGGGGCTGCCGGAGGCGTTCACCGAACCGGTCGCCGACCCCCTGGGAGCGCTGGTCCGGCGGTATGCCCGGGGGCACGGGCTGTTCACCGCGCAACAGCTCGCGGGCGAGCTCGGCATCGGGATCGTTGTCGCCGAGCGGGAGCTGGGACGCCTCGTGGCCGCGGGGGTGGTGACCAGCGGTCGCATGCGTCCGACCGAGGCGGGGGGAGGCGGAGGGGCCGACTTCTGCGACGTCGGGGTTCTCGCCCGGCTGCGTAGGCGCTCGCTGGCTGCGCTGCGCAAGCAGGTTGAGCCCGTTGACCAGCGGGTATTGGGAGCGTTTGCTCCCCGGTGGCATCAGTTTGGGCGGCTGCGCGGGGTCGATGGCGTCCTGGCGACCGTCTCCCAGCTGGCAGGAGCGGCCCTGCCCGCCTCGGCAATTGAGTCGCTCATCCTCCCGGCGCGCGTCCTCGACTACCGCCCCGCCATGCTCGACGAACTCATCACCGCCGGGGAGCTGGCGTGGGTTGGGCAGGGCAAAGGCACCGGCGCCGACGGAACCGTGCGGCTCCTCGCGGCCCGGACGGATGACGGACTCCTGGCCCGAGTAGACGACGTCGGCCCCTCTGAGGAGAAACTCGCCCTCCTCGAGGCGCTGAGGGGCGGCGGGGCCTACCTCGCCGAGGATCTCGCGGCCCGCGCCGGCGAGCTTCTCGGACGCCCCCTAGCCAACCTGCGAGATGCACTGTGGGAACTGGCCTGGTCAGGCTGGGTGACCGCCGATTCCTTCTCCCCGGTTCGCGCCGCGCTGTCCCAGGGGCGCACGGCCCACAAGGCGACCCGCCAGCGCGTGGGCCGCACCATCCTCTCCCCCCGCGTGGCCGCCTCGATCGCCCACCGCGCCGAGTCGCGGCGCCCCACCGACGCCCGCACCGCCGGTCGGTGGTCGCTGGCCCCCACTCCTGCCGCCCGCGGGGTCAACGTCACCCCCGAGCAGCTCCGGGCTGCGCAGGTCGGGGCGTTGATGGAGCGGCATGGGATCCTCACCCGTGGGGGCGCCGCGACGGAGACCTCCTTCGCCTCGATTTACCCCGTCCTGTCCGCCCTGGAAGACAACGGCACGCTGCGGCGCGGCTACTTCGTCGAGCACCTCGGCGGCTCGCAGTTCGCTCTTCCCCCCTGTCCCGATGCCCTGCGTTCCGCCATTGAGGACGATGGCGCCCTTGTCCTTGCCGCTTGTGACCCCGCCAACCCCTATGGCGCGGCTTTGGCATGGCCCCCCCACGCTGCCCCTCACCGCCCGGGACGCGGGGCCGGCTCGCTGGTCGTCCTTGTTGCCGGTGACCTGGTCCTTTATGTCGAGCGCGGCGGCCACACAGCCCTGACCTTCTCGACGGATCCCGCGGCCCTTTCCCGGGCGGCCGAGGCGCTCGTCGCCTGCGTCCGCGACGGTCGGATCGCCTCCCTGCGTCTGGCCAAGCTCGACGGCAACGACGCCCTCGCAGCCCATCGTGACCTTGTTCCGCTGGCCGACGCCCTGGTCACCGCCGGTTTCAACCTCACCCCCCAAGGGCTGCGCATCAGGGGGAACGATGCCGGAAGGTGACTATGTCCGGCGCGTCGCCTCCCGCCTCGACCAGGCTCTGGCAGGACGGACACTGACCTACTGCGTCTTGCGGTGGCCCACCCTCGGAGGGGTCGATCTGACTGGCCTTGATGTCCTTAGCGTTTGGGCCTATGGAAAACACCTGCTCATGCCCCTGTCCGATGGCTCGACCCTGCGGACCCACCTGCGGATGGACGGCGACTACTACATCGAACGGGCCGTGGACGGCCGCCCTTCCCGAGATTCGCGCGCTCACCGATGGACCTCCCGGGCTGTGCTGGCCAACGAGGCCTGGGTCGTCATCGGCCAAAAGCTCGGGATGGCGGACCGAATACGCACCCGGGACATCCGCCGCCTTTTTGCCCACCTCGGTCCCGACGTCATGGCGGATGACTTTGTGGCCGAGGAAGCCGGCCTGCGGATCACCGCTCAGGGGGAGCGCACCATCGGTGCAGTCTTGCTCGACCAGACGGTTGTCGCTGGTATCGGGACGATCTTTCTTGCCGAAGGGCTTTGGGCCTGGAAGGTCCATCCCACGCGCCCCGCCCGCGATGTCCCAGATCCCGCCGGGCTACTCGCCTACATCCGCTCGATCCTTTGGCGCTCGGCCACCTCGCGGCAAATCGGAGCCACGGGCGATCCCCGTCCCGGCCACGAGACCGAAGCCCACGGCCGCGAGCATCTGCCCTGCCGCCGCTGCGCCACCCCCATCGCTGTTATCAGGGTGGGAGCCCCTCCCTACGACCGCCCCGCCTTCCACTGCCCCACCTGCCAATCCCGCTAAGGCAAAGAAACGCGCGCGGCCGGCTGGGTCCGACCGCGCGCTGGGAAGAAAGCCTTTCTTGGGGTTGAAGGGTTAGATGGCGTCAACGAGTTCGGTAGAGGCGGCGAAGTCGGCGGGAACGGAGTCAGGGATCGTGCCGACCTCAAGGAGGGCGATCCGCTCGACGACCTCGCGCAGGGCCTCGCACAACGGAATATCAAGGGCTTCGCAGATCGAGGCGAGAAGCTCCGAAGAGGCCTCTTTCTGTCCACGCTCGACCTCAGAGAGGTAGCCGAGCGAGACCCGCGCCGTCTGCGAGACGTCGCGAAGGGTTCGGCCCTGGCGCTGACGGGAGTCACGAAGGACGCTCCCCAGTTCGCTGCGAAGGAGGACCGCTCGGGGCTTGGTCCCCTCGAGACCCTCAGTCGGCTTGACGACGGGAGGGGTCCGGGGAACCTGCACGGGGCGGGTCACTCGAATGCGGCGGACGCTCGGCGCGTGGGTAGCAATGGGTCGCCTCCGGCCGAACTCGGGGGGGACGAGGGGTGTAGTACTAACGAGGTTGGTCTGGACTCTGGTGAGTGGTGTCGTGTTCATCACCAGGCATAACACGCAGGTCAGCGGGGGTGTTCCTGCACGTTTGCTCACCCTTGTCCCGGCTGGTCATGTGAGGAATTTGACAACTCAGGGGCGGTCTGATTGACGGATGGCCGCCTCGCAAAGCTCGAGTGCGCGCACAACCGTGCGCACTCTGACGGTCGTTCGGTCACCTTTGACGCGCACAGCCCGCACGGCTGGCTCCGATCCGAGCACCTGGACGGCGACGTAGGCGGTCCCGGGCTCCACGTCACCCACGCTGGCAGGTCCGGCGACGCCCGTCGTCGAGATGCCGATGTCGGCACCTAGAACTCGGCATGCTCCTTGCGCCATGAGACCGGCAACCTCGGCCGTGACGGGGCCGGTCCGCTCTAGGAGGGCTGCATCGACCCCCAGGATCTGGGCCTTCACCTCATCCTGATAGGCCGTGATCCCGCCGCGCACCACATCCGAGGCCCCAGGAACGGCGACAAGCGCAGCAGTCAGGAGTCCGCCCGTCAAGGATTCGGCTGTCGCCACCGTCCACCCGTTGTCGCGGGCGACTGCAAGCACCGCCTCCGCCCGGCCGGCGAGGTCGGCCAGCACATCCTCCGGGCGCGCTGCCATATCAGAAGGGTCCGGGAGCTGGACGCTTGGGAAGGACAGGCGGCTGCGCGGGAATCTCCCAGGGAAGAGGGGTGTCAGCAGCACTTGGGGCAGTTTGGGTCTGCGGCCAGGACGGGGCGACCGGGGCAGAAGGCGCGACGGGCGCCGATGGTGAGGCCTCAGGCTTCGGCCGCGCACCTCCCTGCTGGCGCGCACTTCCCGGCTGCCGCGCACTTCCCTGCTGGCGTGCACCTCCTTGCTGCCGCGCACTCCCCGGCTGGCGACCAGCATCGCTCCGCGGCGGGGCCCCAGCAGCGGGACGCCTTGGCGAGGGTCCTGCGGCCTGAGGCGCCGCCATCGTGCGCGGGGGGGTTTCAGGAACCGGACGGGGGCTCGCGCCGACCCGGGACTTGCGTGAAGCGGAGACGATGCCGATGACCTGGGCGACGTACTCGATGCCCGTCGCGACCGTGAGCGCGACGGCCACGGTCATTAGCCCCTGGCTCACCCACAAGGCCCACGTCTCCCACACGGGGACGATGTAGGCGACGATCGCGAGAATCTGGACGACGGTCTTGATCTTGCCCCCCATGGAGGCGGGGATGACAGCGTGGCGAATCACGGCGAAGCGCAGCACGGTCACGCCGATCTCGCGGACGGCGATGATCCCGGTGACCCACCAGCTCAACTCGCTCATCGCGGAGAGGACAGCGAGGGTGACCAGGGTCAACGCCTTGTCGGCGATGGGGTCGGCGATCTTCCCGAAGTCGGTGACCAGGCCCTTGCTGCGGGCGAGGCGGCCGTCCCAGTGGTCCGTCAGCGCGGCCAGAACAAAGAGGCCGACCGCTACGTAGCGCATCGTCGAGTTCTCGCCGCCATCGGCGCCGAGCGTCATGGCAATCGCCGGGACCATGAGGATGCGCGTGATCGTGAGCGCATTAGCAATGTTGACGACAGGAACCTCGTCCCGCGCTTTCACCGACGCCTGCGGCGTGGCCACCTTTTTTGTGTCAGGGTCCATCGTGGTCACCGCCCCAGCCTACGCGGCCTTGGCGCCGTTCTCCCACAGGCAGTCTCACCAGTCGTCCTCCTCGATGGGCTGGCCGCGGAGCATCGCGAGCGTGTCGGCGAGCGCGTCGGGACCCACAAGGACCTCGCGGGCCTTGGACCCCTCGGAGGGGCCCACGACCCCTCGCGACTCAAGCAAGTCCATGAGCCGGCCGGCCTTGGCGAAGCCCACCCGGAGCTTGCGCTGCAGCATGGAGGTCGAGCCAAATTGGGTCGTGACCACCTGTTCCGCCGCCTGGAGCAGCAGATCGAGGTCGTCGCCTATGTCGTCATCCACCTCCCGGGAGGGCCCGCCGGCGGCCGCAGCAGCGAAGTCGAGACGGTAATCCGGGCTCCCCTGATCCTTAACATGCCGCACCACGGCGCGGATCTCCGACTCGGCAACCCACGATCCTTGGATTCGGCGCGGCTTCGAAGCGCCGAAGGGCAAAAAGAGCCCGTCGCCCTTACCGATGAGCTTCTCAGCCCCCGGCTGGTCGAGGATGACCCGCGAGTCGGTCTGCGAGGAGGTCTCAAAGGCCAGGCGCGAGGGGATGTTCGCCTTGATGACCCCCGTCACGACGTCAACCGACGGCCGCTGCGTCGCCACGACCAGGTGAATCCCCGCCGCCCGCGCCAACTGAGTGATCCGCTGGACCGACGCCTCAACATCGCGCGGCGCCACCATCATGAGGTCCGCGAGCTCGTCCACGACCACAAGGAGATAGGGGTAGGGCCGCAGAACGCGCTGCGACCCCTCCGGCGGGGTGAGTGTCCCGCGCTGTACGGCCCGGTTGAAGTCGTCAATATGCCGAAGCCCGTAGGAATGAAGGTCCTCGTAGCGCACATCCATCTCGTGAACCACCCAGTCCAGGGCCTCGGCCGCCGTCTTGGGATTGGTGATGATCGGCGTGATGAGGTGCGGAATCCCCTCGTACATCGTCAGCTCGACGCGCTTGGGGTCCACGAGAACCAGCCGCACCTCCTCCGGTGTCGCCCGCATGAGAATCGAGACGATAAGCGCGTTGATGAACGAGGACTTCCCCGACCCCGTCGCCCCTCCCACCAGCAGATGCGGCATGTTCTGGACGTCGGCCAACACGAAACCGCCCTCAACATCCTTGCCGAGCCCCGCGAGCAGGGGCCTTGGGTCACGCATCGCCGCCGACGATCGCAGGACATCGCCCAGAGCGACCGTCTCACGATCCGCGTTGGGGATCTCGATGCCGATGGCGGACTTGCCGGGAATCGGGGACAAGATCCTCACGTCGGGGCTGGCCACCGCATAGGCAATGTTGCGCGACAGCTGGGTGATGCGCTCCACCTTGACGCCCGGACCCAGCTCGACCTCATATTGAGTGACCGTCGGGCCTCGCGAAAAGCCCGTGACCTCGGCATCTACGGAAAACTCGTCGAAGACCTTCCTCAGGGCTTCAACCATCTTCTCGTTGGCGTGGGAGGTGATCCGCGGCGCCACTCCGCTCGCGAGGACCTCCGGGTCGGGCAGGTTGTAGAGAATCTCCCCCGTCAGCTCGCCCTGAACCCCCCGCGTGGGAACCGGGCTCGTCAGCAGCCACGCCGGGTGGGTCTCCACCAGCCCAGGGACGATGGCGGCCCCCTCCTCGGTTTGCTGCCCCTCCTCAGGAGAGCTTCCGAATCCATCCTCGCTCCAGCCTGGGAGTCTCTCACCAATCTCTTGGGAAGGATCCTCCGGGGGTACATCCTCATCGAGGAGCCGTCCGAACTGCTCCGGTTCCATGCCTCCGCTGGGGATCACCGCCGTCCTGCGCTCGTCCTTTGCATAGGAGGGGAGGGTGACGCCTTGGTGAGGGACGTCATCGTGCGCGCGGGAAAAGCCGAGGGAAGCGAAAGCCGTCTTGATGCGCGAGGGAATGCGGTTGGCGGGAGTTTTGGTGACGACGAGGAGGCCGAAGAGGGCCAGGAGGATGAGGAGGACGAGCGTGACCTGCTTCGACAGGAGGCTGGACAGGGGTGTCGCCGCCACCCAGCCGAGCCCGCCGCCCGCGCGGCGCACCTGGGACCATTCCCCGCGCGCCGCGGGCATCCCCTGGGCGATGTGGAGGATCCCGGCAAAGGCCATGATGAGCGCGGTGAGGCCGATGGAGACGCGACCGTTGTCGCGCCGCTCCTCGGGATGGCGCATGAACCGCACGGCCACGGCGCCTAGGGCGATGGGAAGCGCCTTGGCCAGGACTCCGCAGACCGAGGTGACAGCGGCGTCGATCCACCGCCCGGCCGAGCCTGACAGGCCCAACCACTCGCGCGCGGCCACGATGATGGCGAGCCCGATCAGCGCAAACGCGACCCCATCGCGCCGGTGAGCGGGATCGAGCCCTCTCGCACCTTCTCCAAAACGCCGGGTCAATCCACCTAGGCCGTGCGCCGCCCCCATCCACACAGCCTTGATGGCCCGCAGCGGGAGAGGTCCACCGCCGTCGGGACGACCCGTCTTTGGCGACGATTGCCGTCGTCTTTCGCTCACGCGGGTCACCCTATCCTCGCCCCCGGTTATCCCCAAGAGACAGGGCCGATACCCTCCCGGATTGGGTGGGGTGCGGTGGGGTGCGGGTCAGACTTCGATTACTACGGGGATGATTAGCGGCTTGCGGCGGAGTTTGGTCGCGACCCAGCGGCCCACGGTGCGGCGGATGACCTGCTGGAGCTGGTGGGCGTCCACGGCCCCGCCGGTGAGGGCGGCGTCCAGGCCGTCTTGGATCAAGGGGAGGATGTCGGCGAAGACGTCATCGGACTCAGCGACGCCGCGCGCCTGGATGGTGGGTTGGGCGATGACGGTGCGTTCGCCGAGGTCAACGACGGCAAACACGGAGATGAAGCCTTCGTCGCCCAGGATGCGGCGGTCCTTGAGCTCGACTTCCGTCAGCTCGCCGACGGAGGCGCCGTCCACGTAGACGTAGCCGACCGGTGAGGCGCCGGAAATCGTCGCGGTCCCGTCTTTCAGGTCGATGGCCAGGCCATTCTCGGCGAGGATGACCCGCTCGGGGGGCAGACCCGTCTGGACGGCGAGCGCCCCGGAGGCGACGAGGTGCCGGGCCTCGCCGTGAATGGGCATGGCGTTGCGCGGCGCGACCAGGTTGTAGGTGTAGAGAAGCTCGCCGGCGGAGGCGTGTCCGGAGACGTGGACGCGGGCGTTGCCCTTGTGGACGACCCTCGCCCCGAGCCTGGTCAGGCCGTTGATGATGCGGTAGACCGAGTTCTCGTTGCCGGGAATCAGGGAGGAGGCAAGGATCACGGTGTCGCCTGGGCCGACCAGGATCTTGTGGTCGCCGTTGACAATGCGCGACAGGGCCGCCATCGGCTCACCCTGGGAGCCCGTAGAGACAAAGACGACCTCTTCGCGCGGGAGGGCGTCGGCAGTCTTGAGGTCCACGATGGTGCCTTCGGCGGGCTTGAGAAACCCGAGGTCGATGGCGATTGTCATGTTCCGAATCATGGATCGGCCCGCGAAGGCTACTTTTCTCCCATGCGCGGCGGCGGCGTCGAGGACCTGCTGAACGCGATGGACGTGGGAGGAGAAGCAGGCCACGAGGATGAGGCCGGGCGCCGAGGCGAAAACGGAGTCAAGGACGGGGCCGATCTCCCGTTCGGTCGCGACAAATCCGGGGACCTCAGCGTTCGTCGAGTCCGCCATGAGGAGGTCCACTCCCCGCTCGCCGAGGCGGGCAAAGGCACGTAGATCCGTGATGCGGCCGTCGAGAGGGAGCTGGTCCATCTTGAAGTCGCCGGTGTGGAGGATCGTCCCCGCCTCGGTGTGGATCGCTACAGCGAGCGAGTCGGGGATGGAGTGGGTGACGGCGACGAACTCACAGGTGAACGGGCCAAGGGTCTCTGATTGTCCCGATTCTACGGAGAGACAGTAGGGCGTGATGTGGTGCTCCTTGAGCTTTGCCTCGGTGAA
>WQYN01000092.1 GCA_009781225.1 Micrococcales bacterium
AAGACAACGCCGGCATATGAGTCGAGACATACTTCGACGGGTTATCCACCATCATCTGCGCCGCACCAATCGCCGCATCCAAAGACGAGAAGTCCACCACAGGCTTCAAACCAGCAACCGCCGCAGCAAAATCGGCAGCAATCTGGTTGAAGACCGACTGGGAGACCAGGTCGGTGTCGAGCCACCAGCGGGCCAAGGTGAAGACACCGTCAAGCGGAGCATACGACTCGGGCGTGTAGGCGTCCTTGTCGACCTCGTAGAGGTTGTGGTACGTGTTCACCAAAACCTGCAACGCAGCCTTCAAGTTCACCGGTACCTGCGCCTGTGCCGTCAGGTTCCCGGCGTAGTCAACAGCCTGAACTGTGACGTTGGCGAGGTTGGTCCCGTTGGGCAGAGTGAAGGTACGGTCCACGGTCGTGGTTCCGATGACCTGCTGGCTGCCGCTCAGGGTCCCGTTGATGTACAGACCCATCGCCTGGATGGCCGAGGCATCGCTGGCCACCGCGCGGATCTGGTTGGCCGTGGAGGTCGGAGCCCAGGAGACGACCGGGCGAACCGTGTCCACCTTCACACCGAACTGCTGCATGTGCAGGCGGGAGTCGTCTGCGGCCAGACCTGAGATGAAGGCCCTAACTTCGGCATCGCTCGCGTTGAAGTCGAGGCTGTCGAGGAAGGCCTTCTCCAGCAGACCGCGGACCTCGTAGACATAGGAGCCGTCCGGGACCGTCTTGCCGGCCTCATCGGTACCGTCCCAGCCCATGTTCCTCTTGTACTTGGTTCCCCAGGTTGCCGCAGCGCGCTGAGTCCTCAGACCGTCGCCCTGGAGGGTCTCGAAGAACTCGTACTCCGGGCCCAGAGTCTTGACGACTGCGCCCGAGGCGTCGCGGACAATAACCTGGATCGCCTTGGTGTTACGCAGCAGGGCGAGGTTGGCGTACAGGATGTCCCACTGGCCATCGCCGTTGGGCGAGAACGCCGTCTTGAGGGGCGTCATGTTGCCATTGGTCCGCTGGGTGTCGAAGAACGTACGAGCCGTGCTCACTGTCGAGGTGCTCGAGCCCTCATAGCCGGCGAACGCCGTGCCCTGGTAGGCGTTGGCACCCACCACACGCTCTGCCGTGCCAGCCCGAGTGGCCAGCGCGGAGATGTGGTAGAAGGGGTAGTCGAGGTCGGTCATCGGCTTGCCGGTGCGCTCCTGATAGGCGGTCCAAGGATCGAACGCCGGTGTGGCGTTCCAGTCGCCGCGGAAGCCGGTGTAAGGAATCACCAGCGCCTCAGTGGCCGGGCTCTGCGCATCGAGGAAGACGAATCCGTCGAGGAACATGCCATTGCGGAGCGCGGCGTCCAGCGTCGCCATCCCCGTGAGGTTCACGGTGACGGTCACGATTGCCGACGTCTTGGCCGGAACCGCGACGACCGCAGGAGCATTGCCGGTCACGTACTTGTTGATGTTGTTTCCGCCGTTGGTCAACGTGCCGTTGGTCACGGACGTGACGTTCATCGTTCCGGTCGTGATGCGAGCAACCTCGGCGGCCGCCGATGAGACGGCGGTGAGGACCGGCCGCTGCGAGGAGGCATTCGTCGTGTAGGCATCGCGCTGGAGTACGGCAGAGACGTTGAACGTCCGAGCCGCAGCACTCCAGTTGTCCACTGCGAAGGAGAAGGAGAAGGTGTCGCCCAGCTTGTCACCCAAGCTCAGCTTCGCCCTCGGGGCTTGACCGGTCGCAGCGTTGAACGGAATGAGAGACCTCAGCGAGACCTCAGAGTTGAGGACCTTGCCGACATTGAGGACGCCAGCGCCCTGACGACGCGGACCCCAGTAGGTGCCAGCCGAGGTGACCTGCGTACGGGCGTTAGAAGCAGCGAACTGGTCAACCAGGTTCGCATACTCCTGCGTGCCACGCATGATGCCGGTGATGTCGCCATCGGCGATCCTCTTGTCAATGATCTGCTGGACAAGCAGCATCGCACCCTCAGAGTTCGGCGAGGCCATAGAGGTTCCGGACATTGACGCCATCGAGGTGATGTCGTTGCCCCAAACCCCCGCGTAAATGCTCGTGCCTGGTGCCGAGATCTCCGGGGTGAGGTCCAGAGAATCCGTGACTCCCAGCGAGGTGAAGCTCGCCGGGCCAGCATCCGAAGCAGTCGCCGCGCTGATGGTCGCGCGCGCCGAGGTGAAGAGCACGCCGACCCCCACCGCACCAGCGGCGGTGATGTCATTGCGGATGGTCGTGCAGTTGGTAGATGTGATGGTCCCGAAGAACGGGAGCGTGACCGGGGTGACGCCTGCCGCAGCATAGAAGGCTTCGGGATAGCGAGCGGTCACAGCGCTGGCCGCCGTGTTGCAGACGATGACGGCGGCGGGCTTGGCCTCGAGCAGGAGGAGCTGGGCAGCCTTGCCAGCGGCGTTGGGCTCGGGCCAGAGACCACGCTTTGACGCGGCCGTCAGCGTAGTGATCGGGCCGTTAACCAGGGCGACCTTGCCCACGAGGGCGTTGGTCAGCGACGTCTTGCCGGCGGCGGCGAGGATGTTCGCCTCGGTAACGGCACCCACGTTGACCAGCGGGACCGGGTCCGGGTCCGTTCCGGGCGTCACCAGGCCCTGGAGACCGGCGTTCGGAGACGGGGTCCAAGGATTCCTCGTGGGATCCTCGTCGGTGTGGTCACCACGCGTCGGTCCGGCAATCGACCGGATCTGCGCTCCGGTCGTCATGTTGCGAATCGACAGGGTCGTCGTCGCGGCACCGCCAAGGGTCCCCGCCAGGTGGCCAAGACCAGAGGATGCGGCCACCGTCATCGGGCTGAAGAGCGAACCGGAGAAGCCGACAGTGCCGGAGTTCGGGCGCCATGCGGAGACGCCGATATTGGCGATGGAGCCGCCGTTGGTGTCGCGCGTGTCGTTGCCGGCCGAGACCTGCACGGAGATGCCGTGCTGCTTGGCGCGGTTGTAGGCCTTCATATAGCCGGCCTGCGCATAGGTGTGCGCGGTCGAGAAGCCGTTGGGGATACCCAGCGACAAGTTGAAGGCGTTCACGCCGAGGGTCACGGCGTCATCGAGCGCCGCAAAGACAGACTCATCGGACTCTTGCTCAAAGCTGTCGTAGTCATCAAAGACCTTGAAGACCATGATCTGGGCATCAGGAGCCACACCCATGAGGTTGGTCAAGCTCCCCGGCCCCGGGTTGCCAGCGGCGATCGAAGCGACGTGAGTTCCGTGCTCAGAACCGTAGCTCGCCCACGGCGAGCTCCTGCCTTCAAGCGTGCCGTCCACATAGTCAGCCTCGAACGGGATCTTCTCGTTGTACCAGAAGTCGCCAGCCTTGGCCTGCGCCTGGACCGCGCTCGTGAAGCCGGTCTGGGTCCACCCGTGGAACCACGAGCCCCAGTCGTTCTTGAACAGGTTCATACTCGGGTTGGAGTTGATGATCGCGAGGACGTCGGCCTTGGACTTGTAGTTGTCCGGGTGGGCGGCGGTGATCGCCGGATCCATGTAGCGGAAGTCCAGGTGGGTCTTCCACACGCCGGAGTCAAAAACGGCCGCGATCTTGCCGGCGCCGGTGAAACCGGCGTTCCAGGCAGGCCGAACGTTCATGGCATTGAGTGAGCCATTGTCAGTCTGCGGAACGGCGACCGTCTGAGGAGCCGCAGCCAGCGGCTCAATCGCGTAGGTCTGGCCGATGTAGACGCTGTCGACGCCCGGAAGGGCCTCGACAAGGGCGATCTTTCCGTAGGGAATCTTCGCCGCGAACCCGTTGAGCAGGTTCGTGTAGGAGTGGCGGAATTGGGCGTCCGGGTAGATCCCGGCAATCGCCTGCTTGACCGCCAGTTGAGAGGCCTCAAGCGACTTCCGATAGGCAGCCGCCTTTGCCTCATCGCCCGTGGACGATGACGAGTCATAGTCTGCGACCAGTCCTGGCACATCCATCGTGGGTGGCCGGGAGAGGTCGACGATGACGGTGACGACCTCGTCAGCAGCGGGCAGGACGGCAGCCTCGGCATGCGCCGCAAGTGCCTCGTCGCGAAGGTCGCCTTGGACCTTGCTCGTCGGTTCGGGGGCCGTCGTCGCGGTAGAAGGTACGGCCATCTGGCACAAAGCCACAGCCGCCACGGCAGTCGCAGCAAGAACGCCGCGGACAAGCCGAGAAGTTGACACAGGTTCCATCATTGGATCCTTCCGAGTTGGAAATGGACCCTCGGATTGTACGCGCTCGGCAAACAAATTGTCACGGCGTCCAGCGCGGGTTACTCCCTAAGCGAGCAAACTCGCGACAACCAGCGTCAACGCCTATCCTTCCGCCCCCCACACCCCCCCGGACGAAGGCAGCGCTAGCAGCAGCACCCCCCCAAAGCACCGAGTGCGAGGAATCCGACAACTCAGGCCCTGTGACAGCGGTCCAAATTGTCGGATTCCTCGCACTCAGCGCGAGGGGGGAGGTTGGGGGTTACTTGATGACCTTGGCCTTGGAGGTCTTGGTCTTGGTGGCGTAGCCAGCCTTCTTGCCGGTGACCTTGACGGTGAGCTTGGCGCCCTTGTCTGTGGCCTTAACCGTGTAGGTGGCCTTGGTGGCCTTGGCGATGGCCTTGCCGTTGCGGTACCACTGGAACGACAGCTTCGCCTTCGGCGACCAGGCAGCAACCTTGGCCTTCAGCTTCGAGCCGACCACGGTCTTACCCGCGATCTTCGCAGCCTTAGCCTTCGCGAACACCTTGGTAACCGACGCCTTGCCTGACAAAGCGGCGCCCGCAGCCTTGGCATCCGACGTCAACGCCGAAGCAACAGAAGCTGGCAGGATCGGCGACCCGGTCGCCTTCAACCTTGCCGCAGCAATCGCCGTCAGCAACCCAGCCTGCGCGGCCGACACCTCAGCAGCTGTCGCATCGCCATCAGCGTAAACCGCCTTGGCAGCGGCCAACTCGGCAGGCAACCCGGCAACCGAAGACGCCACGTAGGCGTCAATCGAGGCCATGATCGAGTCAGCGACATCGATCGCCGACTTCAGCCCCGCCTTGGCGGTCCGGAGCACCAACGCCTCCAGGGCATCAGCCAACGCGACAAACGCCGCATCGACATCGTCAAACCGAGGCTCCGCCGATGCCAGCAAGGCGTTACCCACAGCCAGCGCAGCAGTCACACGAGCCCACGAGGTGGGAGTGAACCGGAGCGGATCCATCCCGTTGGCCACCATCACCAACGCGGCAAGACCCGAGGTATCGCCGATCTCCACGACCAGCCAGATCGCAGCCATCAGATCAGCAAACGCCTGATCCACCACAGCCTGCGACGTCGCCGAGGCGCGAACCATCTTCGCGGAGAACACCTGGGCAGCCAGCGCCGGCATATGCGTCGAGACGTACTTCGACGGGTTCGCCAGCATCATGTCCGCCGCAGCAAGGGCCGCGTCGAAGGAGGAGTAGTCCACGACCGGGCGCAGCTTCAGGGCAGCGTCCGCCAGGGCAGCAACACACTGGTCAAAGACCGACTGGGAGACCATGTCAGCAGCGATCCACCAGCGAGCCAGGGTCAGAGCGTCCGCCAGAGGAACAAACGACTCCGGCGTGAAGGCCGCCGCGTTGACCTCGTAGAGGTTGTGGTAGGTGTTCACCACGACCTGCAACGCAGCCTTCAGCGAGTTGGCCGGTGCCAGCGCCTGAGCCGTCAGGTTCCCGGCGTAGTCAACGGCTTGGACCGTCACATTTGCCATGTTCGTCCCGGCAGGCACCGTGAAGGTGCGGTCCACCGAAGAGGTGCCGATCACGGCCGTTGATCCCGAAAGGGTGCCGTTGATGTACACCCCCATCGACTGGATCGCCGAGTCGTCGCTGGCCACCACGCGAATCACGGTCGGAGACGTTGCCTCCCAGGAGACTGCCGGAGGAACCGTATCCACCTTCACTGCGAACTGCTGCATCTGAAGGCGGGAGTCACCGACGGCAAGACCGGAGAGATAGGCTCCGACGGCCGCATCTGTCGACGGGTACCCCAGGTCCTCCAAGAAGGCCTTCTCTAGGACGCCGCGCACCTCAAAGACATAGGAGCCATCCGGCACACGAGCACCCGAGGCGTCCGTGCCGTCCCAGGCCATCTTCCGCTGGTACTTGGTCCCGTAGGTCGCCGCGATCTGCTGGGTGCCGTTCCCGTCGCCGGTCAACAGCTCAAAGAACTCGTAGTCCGGACCCAAGGTCTTGACCACGGCCCCCGAGGAGTCGCGAATCAGCACCTCGAGCGCCTTGACGTCACGCAACACCGCGAGGTTCGCGTAGACAATGTCCCACTGGCCATCGCCGTTGGGCGAGAATGCCGTCTTGGCCGCTGTGAGGTTCCCGTTGCTCCGCTGGGTGTCGAGGAACGTCCGAGCTGGCGAAACCGAGTTGGTTGCCCTGTACCCAGCCCACGCCGTCCCTTGGTAGGCGTTGGCGCCGACCACTCGCTCGGCGGTCCCGGCCAGGGTGGCCAGGGCAGAGACGTGGTAGGTCGGGTAGTCAATGTCGGTGACAGGCTTGCCGGTCCGGTCCTGGTAGGCCGTCATCGGATCAAGCGCCGGCGAGGCGTTCCAGTCCCCGCGGAAGCCCATGAACGGAATGGAGACTGCCTCGGTCGCCGGGCTCCGCGCGTCGAAGAACACATAGCCGTCGAGGAACAAACCGTTGCGGAAGACTGCGTCGAGTGCCGTCATCGTCCCCAATTCCACGGTGATGGTGACTGTGGTGGAGGACTTGGCGGGGACGGTGAGCACGGCGGGAGCGTTGCCGGTCGCGTACTTGTTGACGTTGTTGTCCGCGCCGGTGACGCTGACGCCCGTGCCGGTGGCCGCGACCTTCATCGACGCGGTGGCGAGCCGCGCGATCTCCGCGGCGGTTGTGGAGTTGCCGGAGGGCAGCTGCGGTCTGCCTTGAGCGTTGGTCGAGGTCGTCTCGGTCTGGACCACGGCGGAGACGTCGAAGGTCCGGGCCGTCGTGCTCCAGTTGTCGAGGGCGAAGGAGACGGTGAAGGTGTCGCCCAGCTTGTCGCCGAGGTCAACCTTCGCCCGCGGCGCCTCGCCCGTGTCTGGGTTGAAGGCAACGAGGGAGCGGAGTGAGACCTGGGAGTTCAGCACCTTGTCCACGCGAATCATGCCCGTGCCTTGGCGGCGAGGCGAGAAGTACGTCCCGCTCGCGGAATAGGCCTTGGCGTTCGACCCGGAGAATTGGTCGACCAGGTTTGAGTATGCCTGGGTTCCCCGAGCAATCCCAGTGATGTCGCCATCGATGATCCTCTTGTCGATGATCTGCTGGACGAGGATCATCGCGCCTTCCGAGTTCGGCGACGCCATTGACGTGCCGCTCATGTTCCCGTAGGAGAAGTCGTTGTTCCACGTCGAGGACCAAATGCTCCCGCCCGGCGCCATGATGTCGGGCTTGAGTCGCAGAGCCTCGGTGACACCCCAAGAGGTCGAGCTGACCGGTCCGGAGTCGCTTAGGTTCCCTGCCGTGAAGGTGGGCCTCGCGCTTGTGAAGGAGACGTTAACTCCCGCAGGATTGGCCGTGAGCGTCGAGCGGATGGTCGTGCAGGTCGCCGCCGCGATGTTGCCAATGAAGGGCAGCGCGTTGAGATTGATAAAGCTCTCGGGATAGTAGACCGTCCCCGTCCCGCAGACGATGACGGCCGCCGGGTGAGCTTCTGTCAACAGAATCTGAGCGGCTCGCCCCTGGGCGTTGAGTTGCGCCCACACCCTCGCGTCAGGCTGAGTGACGGTCGTGATCGGCCCATCGACGATGGCGACCTTGCCGGCCAGCGCATTCGTCAGGGTCGTTGTCCCTCCCGCGGCGATGATGTTCGCTTCTGTGGGCGATCCGACGTTGACGAGCGGTAGGGGCCCGGGCACCTTGCCTTGGAGGCCAGGCGGATCGGCGTACCAGTCGCTGGGGTTCGGGTTGTTGGTGAAGTCGCCGCTCGCAGGTCCGGCCACGTTGGCCTGTGCCGACGTGCCGTCCGAGGCCTTGGTGAAGGCCATTGTCGTGGTTGCGAGTCCCGCCAGCGTCCCCGCGGCGTGTCCCCCGTTGTTCGCCGAGGCGACGGTCATGGGGCCAAAGAGCGATCCGGAGAAGCCGGAGGTTCCCGCGTTGGGCCGGTAGGCCGAGGCCGCCAAGCCGGCGATCGCCCCGGAGTTGGTGTCCCGGTTGTCATTTCCGGAGGAGAGCTGGACCGAGATTCCGTGGGCGCGAGCCCTGTTGTAGGCCTTCTGGTAGCCGGCTTGGGCGTAGGTGTTGGCCGTCGAATGGCCGTTGGGGATGCCGAGCGACAGGTTGAAGGCATTGACCCCGAGGGTCACGGCGTCATCGAGCGCCGCAAACACGGCCTCATCGGACTCCTGCAAGAACGAGTCGTAGTTCTCAAAGATCTTGAAGAACATGATCTGCGCATCCGGCGCCGACCCCTTGATTCCGGTCAGCGAGTTCGGGCCGGGGTTGGCAGCGGCGATTCCCGCCACATGGGTGCCATGTCCACACGAACCGCAGGCCGCCCACTGGGAGGGTCGGGAGTCAAAGTTGCCGAGGATGTAGTCCGCGTGGAAGGGGATCTTCTCGTTGTACCAAAACGCCCCCGTGTGGGCAGCGGCCTGCGCATCCGGGCGGAATCCCGGATCGGCGAAGTCGTGGAACCACGAGCCCCAGCCGTGCTTGAACAGGTTCATCGTCGGGTTGGCGTCGATGATGGCCTGAACGCCGGCCTTGGTCTTGTAGTTGTCGGGCGCCCTGGCGACGATGTCCGGGTCCATGTAGGAGAAGGCCTCGTGGCTCACGCGAAGGCCGGTGTCAAAGACGGCGACGACCTTCCCCGCGCCCGTGTAGCCCGCGGCCCACGCCGGTCCCAGGCCCATCAGGCTCGTGGACCCCGAGTCGGTCTGGAGTACCGAGGTCGTCTCGGCCACGTCGAGCGAGGTGAGAGCGTCGACCGTGTAGGTCTGGGCGAGATAGACCGCCTCGACCCCCGGGAGTGCCTCGACGAGCGCGATCTTCCCGTAGGGCAGTTTGGCGGCAAAGCCATTGAGGAGGTTGGTGTAGGAGTAGCGGAATTGCGCGTCGGGGTAGATCCCGGCGATCGCCTGCCGCACCGCAGTCTGGGAGGCGGTCAGGGATTCGCGGTAGGCCGCAGCCTTCGCCTCATCCGCAGTGGACGATGACGAGTCATAGTTCGCGACCAAGCCCGGCACATCCATCGTGGCCGGCCGGGAAAGGTCGACGATGACGGTGACGATTTGGTCTGGGGAGTACGGATCGGCCACGGCGGGAGCGGCAAGGGCCTCGTCGCGCAGGTCCGATTGGGCGTGGCTGACCGTTGGGGCAGTCACATTCGCGGTAGACGGGACGGCCATCTGGCTCAAGGCCACGGCCGCCGCGGCGGCGGCTGCGAGGAGCACCCGCGTCCGCCGGCTTGCTGACTTCGATGTCGAGGTTTCCATCGTTGGAACCTTCCATAGGAGGAGGGAGTAATACGGACACCCGCATACTACGCTTCCCGACACCGTCCGAGCCCCGTACCCCGCGCCGCCCCGCGCCGCCCGCCGCGCCGCCCCGCGCCGAGTGCGAGGAATCCGACAATTGGGATCGCTGTCATGGGTCCCCAATTGTCGGATTCCTCGCACTCAGCGCGTTGGGGGGGTTGGGGGGTGGGTGGGGACATGGGGAAGGGGGGCGCGGGCCGTCAGGCCTGCGCCCCCCTTGTGAGGGTTGGTTCCCTACCAGGGGTGGGTCCCTTGTGGGGGTTGCCTGTCCTGGTAGGGGTTGGG
>WQYN01000093.1 GCA_009781225.1 Micrococcales bacterium
GCTGGCGGGGCGCCCGGTCAGCGTCTGCGTGGCGCCGGGCGTGTTTTCCGCGCACCGCCTCGACCTAGGGACGTCCGTGCTCCTGCGAACACTCGCGCGCAAAGACCCCGCCAGCGGCCTTCCGCCCGAGGGGACGTTGGTGGACCTAGGCTGCGGCTGGGGCCCGCTAGCGCTGACGATGGCGATGCTCGCCCCCGGCGCGCAGGTCCAGGCCATCGACATCAACCCCCACGCGCGCGAGCTCACGCGCCTCAACGCCGAGCGCCTGGGCCTTACAAACATCCAGGTCAGCGGGCCAACACTCCCAACTCAGCCCATTGATCGCCTTTGGTCAAACCCGCCCATCCGGATCGGAAAAGACTCCCTTCACGACCTCCTAGAACCCTGGCTCAAAGCGCTGGCACCCAGCGGCCACGCCGACCTCGTGGTCCAACGTCACCTAGGGGCTGACTCCCTCGCGACCTGGCTCACCCAAGCAGGCTTCCCCACCGTCAAGGTCGCCAGCGCCAAGGGCTACCGAGTACTCCGCGCCCTTAGTGACCGACGGGGTTGACAATGTCCGCGGTGACCAGGACTAGCGTCATGAGGATGATGAGGGCAAAGACCCCATAGGTCAGGGGGACCACGCGCGCAAGATCAAGAGGGCCCGGTAGCGGCGAGCGACGCCGAAGCCGAGCCCAGCTGCGGCGGACCCCTTCGACGACAGCGCCAGCAATGTGCCCGCCGTCGAGCGGCAAGAGCGGCAGCAGGTTGAACATCCACAGCGCGAGGTTCAGAGAGACGGCAATCCACAGCCACAAGGACCACCGCTCGGCCCAGATGTCGCCCGCAGAGATCCCGCTCGCATCCATCTCGGACGTTACCTCGGCGGTGAATCGAACGATGCCGACCGGGGAGATCGGCGAGTCGATTCGCCGGTCATGGCCCACAAGCATGTCGACGCCGGTCCTCCACACCAGAACGGGCAACCGCGCGTACACCGACGACGAAGAGGCGATCTGATCCCACACGACCCCCGGGACAGAGCCCATCGGCTGGCGCTCCCGGGAATCGCCCGCCACGATCCCGACCTTGCGCACCTGCTCGCCTATGTCGTCCAGGTACGTCTCGTAAGGCGTCACGGAGGCGGTCATCACGACGCCGTCGCGCTCGAACTCAACGGAAACCTCGCCCGACCGTGCACCCTGGATCGCGTCCGTGAGGTCCTTCCAGGTCGCCACCTCGACCCCATCCCACACGGTCACCGTGTCCCCCGCCCGCAGACCAGCCGAAGCCGCGGGGCCCGGCTCAGACCTGGGATCCGAACACTCGACGCTCGTCCCGTCCCAAGCCAGGCAGTCGCTGACCCCACTGAGAGTTGTCGTCGCGACGTGGGTCCCGATCCCACACATAACGACCCCCGCCAGGATCACCGCCAGCAGCAGGTTTGCGGTCGGTCCCCCCAGCATGATGATCGCCTTGCGCGGCGCGGACTGCCGGAAGAACGACCGCTTCTCCCCCGCCTCGTCCACCTCTTGCCGCGAGAACGCCCTCACCTCATCCTCAAGGTTCGCCCTCCACTGCGACCGGGGCGGCTCTCCCGTCCGCTCCGGCGGATACATCCCCGCCATGCGCACAAACCCGCCGAAGGGCAGGGCCTTGATCCCGTACTCGGTCTCCCCGCGCCGACGCGACCACACGGTCGGCCCCACCCCAATGAAGTAGGAGTTGACCCTCACCCCGAAAAGCTTGGCGGGAATCATATGCCCCAGCTCATGCCAGGCAACCGAGATGAGCAGCAGGAGGACAAACACGATCACGCTGAGAACACTCATCATGGCTGACACCTCCCCCGCTCAAGAACGTCGGCCGCAGCGGCCCGTGCCCACTCCTCCGCCTGTGCAAGAACCTGCAGGTCCTCGTCTCCGGAAGCACAGAAAACGTCGAGCACACGCTCAACCGTCTCGACAATCCCAAGGTAGCCCAGTCGCCCCGCCAGGAAGGCTTCGACACACACTTCGTTGGCAGCGTTAAGCACCGCCGGGTGCAGCCAGGACGTCGCCAACGCCTCGCGCATGAGCCTCACCGCGGGAAACACCGACTCGTCGAGCGGCTCGAACTCCCAGGCGCTCGCCCGGTCAAACCGCGCCGCCTCCACCGCGCCCTCAAGGCGATCCGGCCAAGCCAGCCCCCAGGCGATCGGCAGCCGCATGTCGGGGGGAGAGACTTGGCAGATGGTCGCCCCGTCGACAAACTCCACCATCGAGTGCACATAGGACTGAGGATGGACGATGACGTCAATCGCCTCAGCAGGCACGTCAAACAGGTAGTGGGCTTCAGCCAGCTCCAACGCCTTGTTGACCAACGTCGAGGAGTTGACCGTCACGACCGGACCCATGGACCACGTCGGGTGGGCGAGCGCCTGCTCGGGAGTCACACGAGCCAAGTCCTCCCGCGACCATCCCCTAAACGGCCCCCCGGAGGCCGTGAGGATGAGCCGCGACACCTCCTCCCGGGAGCCCGCACGCAGACACTGGGCGATCGCCGAATGCTCGGAGTCCACCGGGACAATCTGTCCCTCACGCTGCACCGCTGCCCGAACCAGACGCCCACCAGCGACAAGCGACTCCTTATTCGCCAGGGCAAGCGTTGACCCCGCCGACAGGGCCCGCAGAGTCGACCCCAACCCCACCGACCCCGTGATGGCGTTGAGAACCACATCAGCCCCGCAGCCCGCGACCTCCTCCACCCCCGCGGCCCCAACCAGGATCGGGACCCCAGTCCCACCTAAGGCGCGGTCCAAGGCCAAGGCGGCTGCGCCATCGTGCACAGCGACAAGCGAGGGGTGCAGCAGATTCACTTGGCGGGCCAGAGCGTCCACACGCCCACCACCGGCGGCTAGCCCCACAACGGAAAAGGCGTCGGGCTGCCGTAGAAGCAACTCGACCGCCTGGGTCCCGATTGACCCCGTGGAGCCGAGGATCGCGAGCGAGCGCGTGGTCACTCGGCTGCGACCAGCACTTCCACCGCCCGGTCGAGGAAGGCGTCCACCGGCGCCATCGCATAGCCCCGCGCACCCCGGACGGCGGTGAAGACGGCGTGGCGGACATCCGCGGACGCGAGCGTCTTGCCTGTGTTGAAGTAGTCGGCCAACCGCTGGCAGAGGAGGTCAACCTGCTGTTTGTCGTAGGCGGGCTTGCCGCGCGCCGCGGGGGCGAACTTGCGTCCGGCCGGGCGGCCCAGCCGGTCGTAGAGGGTGGTGGCCCGCTCGACGATCCTGTCCAGCCAGGCCTGCTCCCCGCGCTGGGCGATGAAGGCCGCCCGCTCCTTGCGGGTAAACGCCTGGTCAAGGCGGTCAAGCGCGCCATCAACGGCACCCTCGTCATAGCCGCCGCGCACCTGGTCAAAGCTCGCCGACCGCACCTCCGCAGGGGTCAACGGTTCGGATGACTGCCCCTCGTAAACCGCCTGCGCCCTCGCGAAGAAGCCGTTGACTTGGTCAACGTCGTAGCCACGCCGCCCACCGGGGGCTCGGCGAAACAGATCAGCCATGCTCTTTCCACTCCTTGGCCGCAAGTTGCCCGCAGGCACCATCGATATCCGCACCTCGGGTCTCTCGGATCGTCGTCACGATCCCTGCCGCCCTCAATCGTTCCACAAACGCGGCGCTTGTGTGGGGAGTGCTGGCCGTCCAGCGCGTGCCGGGAGTGTCGTTGAGGGGGATGGGGTTGACGTGCGCCCAGTTCTGTCCCCGCTCCATCAGGAGGCGAGCCAGCAGGTCAGCGCGCCATTCCTGGTCGTTGATGTCGCGAATCAGCGCGTATTCGATCGAGATTCGCCTCCCACTCGCCTCCGTGTAGGCGCGCGCCGCGTCGAGCACGTTCGCGACCGGAAAGCGCTTGTTGACGGGCACGAGCGTGTCGCGCAGCTCGTCATCGGGCGCATGGAGGGAGATCGCGAGCCGCACCGGCATCCCCTCCCCCGCCAGCCGCTCCATCCCCGGGACGATCCCGCAGGTCGAGACCGTGAGGTTCCTCGCCGAGATTCCCAGCCCCGCTGGCGGCTCAGCCGCGATGGCCCGCAGCGCCCGCACCGTCGCCTCGTAGTTGGCGAGCGGCTCGCCCATCCCCATGAAGACGACGTTGGACAGCCGCGCCGCTCCCCCCGCCAGCTCCCCCTCGCGCGCGACCCGCGCCGCCCGCCACACCTGCTCGACAATCTCCCCGGCCGTCAGGTTGCGAACCAGCCCCGCCTGCCCCGTCGCGCAAAACGGGCAGCCCATCCCACACCCCGCCTGCGTCGAGACACAGACCGTCACCCGGTCGGGATAGGCCATGAGCACGGTCTCGATCCTCGCGCCGCCGATCAGGATCAGCAGCTCCTTGATGGTCGCCCCCGCATCGGCAACTCGCCTCTCCCTGGGAATCGCCAGCTCCGGGAGGACGATGGCGGACAGTCGCCCCCGATCTGCCGCTGGCAGATCTGTCATCGCCTCAGGATCGCGGGTGAGGTGGGAGAAGTAGTGGTGGGAGAGCTGGATCGCCCGCATGGGCTTCTCGCCGATCTCGGTCATCCAGGCTCGCCGGGCGGGGATGTCGAGGTCGGCGAGGTGCTGCGGGGGGCGAGTGCCGCCATCGTGCGCCGTCATAGGAGGGTCAGGACAGCGTAGGCGACGGGCGCGGTCGCGAGGATGGAGTCGACGCGGTCGAGGACGCCGCCATGGCCGGGTAGGAGCTTGCCCATGTCCTTGACGCCGAGCTGGCGTTTGAGCAGGGATTCGGCGAGGTCACCGACGGTGGAGGTCACCGTGCCGAGGAGGCCGAGCACGATCCCGGCCCACCAGGAATGGCCGAGCAGCGCGGCGGCGGCGACAGCGACAACGGAGGTTGCGACAACGGATCCCGCCAAGCCTTCCCAGGTTTTTGCGGGGCTGATGGCGGGGGCGAGCTTGTGACGGCCAATCAACGAGCCGACCAGGTAGCCGCCGGTGTCATTGGCGGCGGGCAGGGCGACAACCGCGAGCACCAACCAGCGGCCGTTCTTCTCCAGCAGGGCGATGAGCACCATGAAGGAGACGAGCAGCGGGATGTAGAGGGCCGCCAACACGGTCGCGAGGCAGGCGCGGATCAGGGCTGAGCCGCGCAACTCGAGGGCCAGCCAGGCGATTCCCGCGATGATCGTCAGGCCCAGGGCGAGCATTACCCCTAAGAGGCCCGCGACAAAGGCGCAGATTTGGATGGCGGCGCCGCCGACGGCGAGGGGAATGAAGGGCAGGACAATCTTGACGCGGTTCAACGCCCTCGTCAGCTCCCACAAGGCCAGGGCTGAGATGAGGGTCGTGAGGGCCACGAAGGGCTCGAGCCGCCAGGCCAAGCTCGCAGTGAGCAGGGCAATGAGGCCTATGGCCACGCCGATCGCGGCCGGGAGGTTGCGTCCCGGACTGGCCATTAGACCTCGAGAAGCTCGGCTTCCTTGTGCTCCAACAGCGAGTCGACCTTTTCCACGTGACGCTTGGTGAGGGCGTCGAGCTCCTTTTCGGCGCGGGCGGCCTCATCCTCGCCGACGTCGCCGTCCTTTACGAGCTTGTTGAGGGCGTCGCGGGACTTGTGGCGGGTCGCTCGGACGGCAACGCGCGCTTCCTCGGCCTTGGTCCGGGCGAGCTTGGCGTATTGCTTGCGGCGTTCGGCCGTGAGTTCCGGCATATTGAGGCGGATCACGACGCCATCGTCCGAGGGGTTGACGCCGAGATCGGAGTCGCGGATTGCCCGCTCAATCGCCTGCATTGACCCCTTGTCATAGGGCTGGATGAGGACGGTGCGGGCCTCGGGAACGGTGATGGAGGCGAGCTGCTGCAAAGGTGTGGGAGCGCCGTAGTAGTCGATGACAAGCTTGGTGAACATCCCCGGATTGGCTCGGCCGGTGCGAATTCCGGCGAACTCCTCCTGGGCGACGGCCAAGCTCTTGTCCATGTGGTCCTCGGCGGTGAGAAGGATGTCGTCGATCATGACCCCTGGTGTCTCCTCGTGTGGTTGGTGAGGCGTTGTTGTTGTCAGGTGACGAGCAGCGTTCCTAGCCGCTCGCCGGTAAGGGCTCGGGTGATGTTGTCCTTGCCCTCCAGTTCAAAGACCACCATGGGCAGTCCGTTGTCCATACACAGGGACAGAGCAGCCGCATCGACCACTCTCAAGTCCCGCTGGATGGCCTCGAGGTAGGTGATCTTCTCGATCTTCGTGGCGGTGGGATCGGTTTTCGGATCAGCCGTGTAGACGCCGTCGACGCCGTTCTTCGCCATGAGGACCACGTCGCAATGGGTCTCCAGGGCCCGCTGGGCCGTCACCGTGTCGGTGGAGAAATAGGGCAGTCCGGCGCCGGCGCCAAAGATGACAACCCGGCCCTTTTCCATGTGGCGAATGGCCCGCAAGGGGACATAGGACTCGGCGACCTGGCCCATGGAGATCGCGGTCTGGACGCGGGTCACGACCCCCGCCTTCTCGCAGAAATCCTGGAGGGCGAGGCAGTTCATCACGGTGCCGAGCATGCCCATGTAGTCGGCGCGCGCTCGTTCCATGCCGCGCCGGGACAGCTCAGCGCCGCGGAAGAAGTTGCCACCGCCTACGACGATGGCAACCTGGATCTTCCGGCGGACCGCCTCGGCAATCTGCGCCGCGATTCCGGCGACGATGTCCGGGTCGAGCCCAACTTGGCCACCACCGAACGCCTCACCGGACAGCTTGAGCATGACCCGGCGGTGGGTTCGTGGGGGGCGAGGCATTTTGGCCCCCTCAGGAACCTACGCGGAATCGAGCGAAGGCCGTGACGGTTCCCCCGGCCTCCTTGAGCACATTGCCGACCGTCTGCTTCGGATCCTTGGCGAAGGCCTGGTCAACAAGGCAGTTCTCCTTGAAGAACCCGCCCAGCCGGCCCTCGACAATCCGGGGAATCGCCTGCTCCGGCTTGCCCTCATTGCGGGCAATCTCCTCGGCAACTCGCCGCTCATCGGCGACCGTCTGCTCGGGAACGTCGTCCTTCGTCAGGAAGAGCGGCGAGTAGGCGGCGATGTGCATCGCGATGTCCTTGGCCACGGCGGCACCCGCCTGGTCGGTCGCCACGAGCACGCCAACCTGCGGCGGCAGATCCTTGTTCGTCTTGTGCAAGTAGGACGTCACCACATCCCCGCGCACGATGGCGGCCCTGCGGACCTGAATCCTCTCACCGAGGGTGGCCTGCTGGTTGTCGACGGCCTCGGCCACAGTCTCCCCGTCCGCGGTGGTCGCGGCGAGGATGGCCTCGACGTCGGTCACCTGGGCCGCAGCCGCTGCGGCGAGCACCTTGGCGCCCAGCTCGACAAACACCGGAGACTTCGCTACGAAGTCAGTCTCGGAGTTGACCTCGACCATGGTGCCAACCTGGGGTTGTGCGCCGGCGTCCACGACGATTGCGACGAGTCCGTCCGAGGTCGCGCGCCCCTCGCGCTTGGCGATGCCCTTGAGCCCCTTGATCCTGATGATCTCCAGAGCCTTGTCCGGGTCGCCACCGGCCTCATCCAGGGCCTTCTTGACATCCATCATTCCAGCACCGGTCTTCTCGCGCAGTGCCTTGATGTCGGCGGTTGTGTAGTTCGGCATCACTTCTCCTCGGTGGTCGCGGTGGGGGTGGGGTCTGGCTTGGGGTCGGGCTCGGGGTCGGACTTGGCTTCGGGCTCGGGCTTGGGGTCGGGCTTCGCCTCGGGCTCGGGCTTGGCCTCGGGCTCGGGCTTGGCCTTGGGCTCGGGCTTGACTTCGGGCTCGGGCTTGGGCTCGGGCTCGGGTGCGGGTTCTGACTTGGCCTTGCGCCGAATCCGCGGCTTGCGCGACGGCTTGGCCTCAGGTTCCGGCTCTGGCTTCTTGGGCTCAGGCTTCGGCTTAGCCGTAGGCTTCGCGGCCGGCTTGTCCGCAGCCTCGGGCTTGGGCTCCACCTTCGCCCCAGGCTTGGGCTCCGGCGCTGCCTCGGGCTCCACCTTCGCCTCGGGCTCCGGCTCGGGCTCCGGCTTGACCTCAGGCTCCGGCTCGGGCTCCGGCTTGACCTCGGGCTCGGGCTCGGGCTTGGCCTCCACCTTCACCTCAGGCTCCGGCTTGACCTCGGGCTTCGGCTCCGGCTCCGGCTCAGCCTTGGCCTCGGGCTCGGGCTTCGGCTCCGGCTCGGGCTCCACCTCAGCCTTGACCTCAGGCTCTGGCTCGGGCTTAGGCTCCACCTTCTCCTCGGGTTCGGGCTTGATCTCGGGCTCCGGCTTCACCTCGGGCTCGGGCTCCACCTTCGCCTCGGGCTCGGGCTCCACCTTCGCCTCAGGCTCGGGCTCCACCTTCGCCTCAGGCTCGGGCTCGGGCTCCACCTTGACCTCAGGCTCCGCCTCGACCTTCACCTCGGGCGCGACCGCAGCAACCGCTTCGACCGTCGCCTCAGGCGCCGCCTCGACCTCCGCCTTGACCTCCGGCACCGCTGCTTCCTCCGAGACCGCGAGAAGCTCACGCTCCCACTCGGCGAGCGGCTCAGCGACAGGCGCGGCTTCGCCATCGTCCTGCGCCTTGGTATGGCGGGCGACCAAACCCTCGGCGACGGCGTCGGCGATGACCCGCGTGAGCAGGTGGACCGAACCGATGGAATCGTCGTTGCCGGGGATCTTGAAGTCGACCTCGTCGGGGTCGGCGTTCGTGTCGAGGATGCCGATGATCGGCAGGCCCAGCTTGCGGGCCTCGTCAACGGCCAAGTGTTCCTTCTTCGTGTCGACGATCCAGACCGCGGAGGGGACCTTCGTCATCGTCCGAATGCCGCCGAGAGTGCGGGCGAGCTTGTCGCGCTCGCGCCGCTTCATGAGCAGCTCCTTCTTGGTGAACTCCGAGGTGCCAGCGTCGTCGAGGTTCATTTCCTCGAGCTCGCGCAGGCGCTGGAGGCGCTGGTTGACGGTCTGGAAGTTGGTGAGCATTCCGCCCAGCCAGCGCTGGTTGACGTACGGCATGCCGACCCGCGTCGCCTGCTCGGCCACGGCTTCCTGGGCCTGCTTCTTGGTGCCGACGAAGAGCACCGTGCCTCCCTTGGCAACGATGTCCTTGATGGCGGCGAACGCTTCGGAGACGGCGGCGACGGTCTGGGCGAGGTCGATGACGTAGATGCCGTTGCGCTCGGCGAGGATGTACGGCTTCATCTTGGGGTTCCACCGACGGGTCTGATGCCCGAAGTGGACGCCAGCATTGAGCATCTGGCGCATGGTCACAATGGCCATGGGAAAGATCCATTCCCGCCTGCTCTCCCGGGGTGTCAGTCCCTTGGGGAGGGGCAGGCGTTGCTTTCGGTTCTTCGCAGACGACGATTGCCGCCCGCGCCTGGCATCCTCGACGTCGACACCGCAAGGTGATGACCCTACGGACCGGTCTCGCGTCGTCCCACAGCCAGTTCCCGCTGATAGCGAGCCCGACAAGGGCAAGAGATGCGCGAAGTCAGCCACCGCAAGTACTCCCGATGGCCGCGATCCGCCATCCTACCGGATCCCCCGCCAAAGCGCCGCCCAACCCGGCAAGCAACAGTGCATCATCCCCTACTGCACCCAACCCGCCCACCGCTGCGACATCGACCACATCACCCCCTACAACCCCGGTAGCCCCTCCGACCAGCAAACCATCGCCCACAACCTCCACGCCCTGTGCCGAACCCACCACAGGCATAAAAGCCAAGGACTCCTCCAAATCAACCGCAACCCCCACGACGGCACCACCACCATCAC
>WQYN01000094.1 GCA_009781225.1 Micrococcales bacterium
GCGCGGCTACCGCGCCCCACGGGGTTGCTCTCCTGACGGAACACCTGGGCTCCGGAGCCAAACTGATTGACGTTGGCTGCGGAACCGGCCGGATCGCCGAGCAAGCAGCAGAAGCCGGGTTCCGCGTCACCGGAGTCGAACCGGACCCCGCGATGCTCGCCGTAGCAGCCCGGAGGCTGGACACAACCCAGGGCCCGGGAGCACCGGTCACTGCACCTGACCCGGACCTTGTGGCGCACACCGATCCACCACAAGCCGCCCTCTCTCAAATCCCAGTCGCCCTGATACAGGCTGCGTCCCCGGGCCTGCCGTTTGGGCCCGAGTTCGACGCGGCCTGGGCGAACTTTGTCCTCAACGTTGTCTCCAACCCGCGTGAGGTGCTCCAGGGGATCTACGACGTCGTGCGAAACAATGGATTGATCCTCACCGTGATCCCGGACGAGAATGACTCCTTCAACCGCCTCTTCACCGAGGCAGCCCACCGCGCAGGAGCCGTCGGGCCCACCCACAGTCCTTGGAACGGACTGGAGAGAACCCCGGAAGGCATGGCGGCCCTCCACAAGGACTGCGGAGGTGAGGTTGTGGAAGCGGGCCGGTGGGACGCCATCGTGCGCGCCGATCTTGAGGACTTGTGGCGCGGCGTGGAGACGGGAATGGGGGCCGTCGGGAACACGTACTTGGCGCAGACCGCCGCGACCCAGGCAGCGATGACGGCGGCCTACTGGGACCTTGTCGCTCCCATCCGCGAGGGCGACGAACTACGCCTCCCCGTCGCAGTCGCCTACGCCCTAGCCCGCAAGCGCGAGGGGACCACTACGGCGGCGCAGTGAACGGCGAGGGCCAGCGCGACTACGACGAGGAAGTACGTAGCTGCGGAGTTCGCGGGCCCGGCACCGAAGTGGTAGATCTGCCGGACGCCATCGGCCATGGACGCTTGGGGGACCCAGGGGTGGAGCCAGTTCTGCCAGAAGGAGGGGAGCATCTCGTAGGGGAGGTTGCCTGTGGCCATGCCGCAGGCGAGGCAGCCGACGATTGCGATGCCGCCAGCCCAAGTGCGCAGAGCCAGTAACCCGGTGAAAGCGCAGATCAGGGTGAAGGATGCGAGCCAGAGGAAGGGGTAGACGGTGCCGGCGGGGATGGCGATGCCGGCGATGCCGCCGACGACGAGCACAACGACGCTAGCCCCGAGCGCCGAGGCCGCCGCCGCTAGGAGGACGCGAGTCACCGCGAGCTGAATGCGCTGCGGGCGTGGGGCTGTGGGTTCGGCGCGGGTGATCAGGTGAATGACGATGGAAGGGAAGACCGAGAGCATGAAGGTGAGCATGACGGTGACCATCACTGCGCTTCCGCCCAGGGGGAGTGGGCCGGGGACGGGCGGGAGTTCAGCGCCGGGGGCGCCTGCGCCGGGGGCCACCGGGGCGACCAGCATGGGGTAGACGATGAACCCGAAGAGGGCGCCGATGGCGAGTACGGCAGCGAACGGCAGGGCGAAGCGTTTGCGGCCAAGGGTGGTGAGCTTGTCGAACACGGCGGGTGCCTCCTTGCTGGGCAGCGGGTCGTCCGGTTGAGGCTATCGGACTACGGGGCCGCTGTCTCCCCGCAGCGGTTAGGGCGAAACCTGACCTGAATGGAGTATGACACCGTTCTCGTGGGTCAGGTTTCGACATACTCGGCGCGCGGGGGGTGCAGGGGCGGGTGGGGGAGGGGCTGCGGGGGTGGGGGGGGTTCGTGCTATGGTTCACTGCACCGGTTGGCGCTCATCTGTATGAGATCTGCGCCGGCGCGCGGACGTGGCTCAGTTGGTAGAGCATCACCTTGCCAAGGTGAGGGTCGCGGGTTCGAATCCCGTCGTCCGCTCGATTTCGAGGTGACATCAGGAAGGGTGAGAGTTCAGCGACTGCGGTGGAGTGGCCGAGAGGCGAGGCAGCGGCCTGCAAAGCCGTAGACGCGGGTTCGAATCCCGTCTCCACCTCGAAGGATGTATGGGCGGTTGGCGCAGTGGGAGCGCGCTTCCTTGACACGGAAGAGGTCGCTGGTTCGATCCCAGTACCGCCCACCAGATGGTGGAAAGCACCCAGGCGGCGTTAGAGGGCTGGGCGGAGGTCGGTGTGGGTGAAGTCGTCTCCTACGAATAGGAGTGGTTCGGCTGTTTGGGCGGCGAGCGCGTAGGAGAAGGAGTCGCCTAGGTTGAGACGCGCGGGGTGACCTGAACCCTTTCCGAAGTCTCGGTAGGCGTCTTTGGCGATGATCGCCTGTTCGTTGTCGAAGGGGACAAGTCGGATTCCGAGGCGCTTGAGCATGGCGTCAACGCGCCGGGACTGACTGGGGTCGCCGCGAGTGCCGACTACGGCGTGCAGTTCGACGTAGGTCGCGGTGCTCATCTTCAGGACAGGAGCTTGTCCGAGCGCGCTAAGCAGGGCTTCGCTGTCTGGCTCGCCCTTGAGGATCGCAACGATGGCGGAGGAGTCCACGATCATCGGAACAATCCGTTCTCGTCGTAGAGCGCGTCCTCATCAAGTGTGGTGGACGGGGGAAGGCTTGCGCGGAAGTCGTCAGCGATGCGGCGCACATCATCGATCATCGCCTGTTCGGCGGACTTGTCCGGGGTGGAGAGGGCGGCGTCGACCGCCTCGTGGATGGCGGCGGTGCAGGTGATTCCGCGTCGCTGGGCGAGAAGCCGCACGGCAGAGACGGTTCGCTCGTTCTTCACGTTGAGAGCCATGGTCGGAGTCTACCAGGGGAGGACAGAAGTAGCTACCCTAGGTAGACTGATGCCATTCCGTCTCCGCGCCTGGGCGGGGGTAGGTGCGATCGAACGCCGTTTCCTACAATTTGGGGGTGGGGGAATGTAGGAGAGGACGTGGAATCGGGGTGGGCGGGGGTGGGCTGGTGTCGGCGGCGGGTCCGCGCTGACGGGTCTGGCGGGGCATAGAATCTCTCGCCGTGAGTGGAAGTGTGCCCGGTGGAAGCGTGCCCGGTGGAAGCGTGCCTGGTGGAAGTGTGCCCGGTGGAAGCGTGCCTAGTGGAAGTGTGCCCGGTGGAAGTGTGCCCAGCCTCGGGGAGGACTTGTTTGTGCGGTTGTGGGCGGGGGCTCGGCCGATCACCCGTACGTGGGAGGCCGATGGCGCGCGGCTGATTCTGGCGGAGGCGGCGCGGGAGAAGAGCTTCCCGGGGGATGACGCCGTGGCAACGCGTCGGGTGCTCCTTGGGTCTGGGGAGCCGGAGGAGCTGGGGGTACTTGTGGCCGAGCATGCGGTGCACTACCCGGGGAACATGATCTCGGTCCCGCGGGGGACAATGGGGTCTCGGGCAACAAATGCGCTGGTCAACGAGGGAGTCTTTGTCCAGGAGTGGAGTCCGTGGGTGTTTATGTGGTGCGCCCCCGGCTGGCCCCTCGGCAAGCCTGTTGCGGAGCCGCCGCTCTGCCCTGGGGTCACGGTGGAGCGGGTGGACATCAGCGATCCGGAAGGGGAGGTCGCACAAACACTCAAGCGAGCGTTCCCGACGGCGTCCACCTGGCCCGGGGAGGAGCTGCTCGCGGCCTGGTTCGTCGCCAGGGAGACGGGAGAGGTCGACGCAAGGACCGCCATCGTGCGCAATTGGGAACGACGGGAGACGAACGACGCCGTGAGCAGCGGGACCGGGCGTGGGGGCGACGGGGAGACGGGCGGGACCGGGCGGGGGGGCGACGGGGAGAGGGGCGGGACCGGGCGTGGGGGCGACGGGGAGTCAGGCGGGACCGGGCGTGGGGGCGACAGCGGGACTGCGGGACACGCGCAAACCCTGGGCGTGGTGGCGGTGGAGCTGGGGGAGCGGGGGCGGGCGCCGCTGCTGTGCTCGCTGGCGGTGGTTCCTGAGGCGAGGCGGCGCGGGATCGGGGCGCGGCTGCTGGTGGAGGCGACGCATGAGGCACTGCGGCTCTCCTACGACTCGGCGCATCCGGGGGTCGCGACGCTGGGGGCGTATGCGGACGGCGAGGCGACCATCGCGATGTATGAGCGGCTGGGATACGTGAAGGAGCGCGTGGTCGAGTCCTACCGGGTCGCTGCGCACTCATAACCCGCGCACTCACCACCGCGAGAACGTCGTTTCGCTGAATTCTGAGCCCAAGAATTCAGCGAAACGACCTGATAGCGGCGCTCGGTGGCGGCGGCGACACGCAGGTAGCGGTGTAAAGAACGGGGGAAGGGCGTCAGCCACGCACGGACCTCTCTGCGCCGGGTGAGCGGGCACAAATCGCGGCGGGGCAGTAGCATCGTGGGTTAGAACACCACGACCACCCACGAAGGGCCACGTCATGTCCATGACCGTCCACCTTGACGGAACCGAGCGCAGCCTCCCCGACGGGAGCACGGGGCTCACGCTCTTCGAAGACCGGCGGGAGGTGGTGGTCGCGCGGGTCAACGGGGAGCTGTGGGACCTCAACCGGGAACTGCCCGCCAACGCCACCGTAGTCCCGGTGACGCTCGATGATCCCGAGGGACTCCAGGTGCTCAGGCACTCGGCCGCGCATGTCATGGCCCAGGCTGTCCAGCAGATTCACCCGGGGACCAAGCTCGGGATCGGGCCACCCATCACCGACGGGTTCTACTACGACTTCGACACCGCCCAGCCCTTCACCCCGGAGGACCTTGCCGAGATCTCCAAGCTCATGGGCAGGATCATCAAGGAGGGGCAGCGGTTCCAGCGCCGCGTTGTCAGCGAGGAAGAGGCGAGGCAGGAGCTCCAGGACGAGCCCTACAAGCTCGAACTCATCGGGCTCAAGGCAAACGCTGACACGGCCGGAGAAGGAGCAAACGTCGAAGTCGGTGAGGGCGAACTCACCATGTACGACAACGTTCGTCGGGATGGGACAACCGCGTGGAAGGACCTGTGCCGCGGGCCGCATCTGCCGACAACCAAGCACATCGGGATCGCGGTCGACATCATGCGGTCGGCCGCCGCCTACTGGCGGGGAAGTGAGAAGAACCCGCAGCTCCAGCGCCTTTACGGGACCGCATGGAAGACCAAGGATGACCTGAGGGCCTACAAGGACCGCCTGGCCGAGGCCGAGCGCCGCGACCACCGCAGGCTGGGCTCGGAGCTCGACCTCTTCTCCTTCCCTGAGCCCATCGGCTCGGGCCTGGCCGTCTTCCACCCCAAGGGTGGGATCATCCGCCAAGCGATGGAGGAGTATTCGCGCAAGCGCCACGTCGAGGCGGGCTACGAGTTCGTCTACTCACCCCATATCACCAAGGGTCGGCTCTACGAGATCTCCGGTCACCTCGACTGGTTCCGCGACGCGATGTACCCGCCGATGCTGCTTGACGAGGAGCGGGATGAGGACGGCACCGTCCGCCGCCCGGCGACGGAGTACTTCCTCAAGCCCATGAACTGCCCCATGCACAACCTCATCTTCGACGCCCGGGGCCGCTCCTACCGTGAGCTTCCGCTGCGGCTCTTCGAGTTCGGCACGGTCTACCGCTACGAGAAGTCCGGCGTGGTCCACGGCCTCACGCGCGCTCGCGGGTTCACCCAGGATGACGCCCACATTTACTGCACCCAGGAGCAGGCCCCCGCGGAACTCGCCTCCCTGCTCACCTTTGTCCTGGATCTCCTCAAGGACTACGGGCTTGAGGACTTCTACCTCGAGCTGTCCACCCGCGACCCCGAGCATTCTGTGGGCGATGACGAGACCTGGGATGTCGCGACGCAAACCCTCGCGGAGGTGGGCCGGGCATCGGGACTTGAGCTCGTTGATGACCCCGGCGGCGCCGCGTTCTACGGGCCGAAGATCTCCGTCCAGGTGAAGGACGCCATCGGGCGCACGTGGCAGATCTCGACGATCCAACTCGACTTCAACATGCCCGAGCGCTTTGACCTGCAGTACACGGCGCCCGACGGCACGCGCAAACGTCCGGTCATGATCCACCGGGCGCTCTTCGGCTCGATTGAGCGGTTCTTCGCGATTCTCGTCGAGCACTACGCCGGCGCCTTCCCTCCCTGGCTCGCGCCTGTGCAGGTCAAGGGCGTGCCGGTCGCCGAGGAGTTCGAGCCGTACCTCGCCGAGGTGGGCGCGCGCCTGGCCGAGCGCGGCATCCGCTTCGAGCTCGACCGCTCGGACGACCGCTTCGGCAAGAAGATCCGCAACGCCGCCAAGGAGAAGGTCCCCTTCACGCTCATCGCCGGCGGCCAGGACGCCGAGGCTGGCGCCGTCTCCTTCCGCATGCGCGACGGCAGCCAAGACAACGAGATCCCCGTCGCCGAGGCCATCGAGAGGATCGTCACCGCAGTCAACCAGCGCGAGAACGTGTAGCCCATGCGCGCCCCGAACGCCGAGTGCGAGGAAAGCGACAATTGGAGGCCTGTGACAGCGGTCCCAATTGTCGGATTCCTCGCACTGAGTGGTGGGGCGGGGGTGAGGGGGTGGGTGTGACGACGCTTCCCGGCGAGCCTGACGGGTTCGCGCGGCTGTGGGTGCCGCATCGCATGGCCTACATCGGAGGTGACGCTCGGCCCGCGAGTGATGATCCTCATGAATGCCCCTTCTGCCGCGCTCCTACCGTTGCGGACGATGACGGTCTGATAGTTGCGCGCGGACGCCTTGTTTACGCTGTGTGCAACCTCTTTCCCTACAACCCTGGTCACCTGCTGATTTGTCCGTACCGTCACGTTGCTGACCTCACGGAACTGACATCTTTGGAGGCCGGGGAGCTGACCGAGTTCTCTCAGCTGGCCATGCGTGCCCTGCGGCGGGCGAGTGCTCCGGCAGGGTTCAACCTCGGGCTCAACCAAGGTGGTGCAGCGGGGGCGGGGATCGCTGCTCACCTGCACATCCACGTGGTCCCAAGGTGGGAGGGCGACTCCAACTTCTTCCCCATCACCGCCCAGACCCGCGCGCTGCCGGAGCTCTTGGGCGAGACCCGCGCGCGCCTCGCCAAGGCGTGGGCTGCGGTGGTTACTGAGAACGATGGCGAGAGTCTGGCTGGGAGCGAGGCGGCGTCATCGTGCGTGGTGGGGGAGGGTGACGGGGAGAGTCTGGTTGGGAGCGAGGCGGCGTCATCGTGCGTGGTGGAGGAGGGTGACGGGGAGAGTCTGGGTGGGGGCGGCTGATGCTCGGGGTGAACGGGCGGGAAGTGGCGCGGGTGCTGTTCACGCCGCCGGCGAAGGGGCTGCTCAAGATCGGTGTGACGGCCGACATGGTGACGATGGCGGGGACGGCGCTGACGGTGGGGGCGTCGTGCTGGATGTTCCCGCGGGGGTGGCTGTGGCAAGGGGCGGTGGTCGTCGCGGTGCTCGTGTGCACCGATGCGCTGGACGGGACCATGGCGCGGCTCGTGAAGCATCCGACCAAGTGGGGGGCGTTTCTTGACTCCACCCTCGACCGGATTGCGGACGCCGCGATCTTTGGGTCGATTGCCGCGTACTTTGTCGTGGTGCAGGACCGGGTGGGGGCGGTGGCCTCTCTCGCGGCGTTGGCGTTGGGGACGGTCGTGCCCTATGCGCGGGCGCGGGCGGAGGCTCTGGGGTTGAAGGCGAGCGGAGGGATTGCTGAACGGTCGGATCGGCTGCTGGTGTCCCTGGTCGCGGCGTTTTTGACGGGGCTGGGACTGAGCCGCTGGTTCCTTGTCGGGGCGATGATGCTGATTTCGGCGATGGCGGCAATCACGATTGTGCAGCGGGCGCGGGCTGTGTGGGTGCAAGGGAATGACACGCCTCCGGATGAGCAGTGACCTGGGGGTTTGGGGTGCCTGATCGGATTCTCATCGCGATGCGGGTGGCGCCTCGGCTGCCTGAGGGGTTGGTGCGCGGCTTGCTGGCGGCGGGGGGGTTCCTCGCCTGGGCTCGGCGGGGGAAGAAGGTCCGGCGGCTGGAATCCAATCTTCTCCGGGCTCGGCCCCGGGCTAGTCGACGGGAGATTCGGCGGCTAGCACGGCAGGCAATGCTGCGATACATGCGGTACTACGCGGAGATCCTCACCGCCCCTGGTGTGGCCCATGAGGTGATCGACGCGCGGGTGCGGATCATTAACGCCGAGGAGGTGTACGACGCTGTTGACCAGGGGATTCGTCCGGTCATCGCGATGGGGCACCTTGCTAACTGGGACTATGCGGGGGCGTGGGCGGTGCGGAACCTGGCCCCGGCAACCTCGGTGGCGGAGCGACTCAATCCGCCTCAGGTGTTTGAGGAATACGTTCGGCTGCGGGGGAAGCTGGGGATCTCCATCGTCCCTGCTGACAAGGGGAAAACGTTCAGTCGGCTGCTGGAGGTCGTGGCGAGCACGGAGCCGGGGATTGTGCCGATTGTCGCGGACAGGGACTTGACGTCGAAGGGAATTGAGGTGACGCTGCTGGGGGAGGCGGCGATGGTAGCGCCTGGGCCTGCGGCGTTGGCGCGGGCGACGGGCGTGCCGCTCATCCCGCTGGGGATGTATTCCGAGAGGCTGACGGGCGCGCGGCGCAAGGCGGCGCGGTCGCGGTGGGGGTATGTGCTCCAGGCCTATCCGTCGGTGTCAAGGCGACCGGATCTGCCGCGCGAGGAGGAGGTGCAGGTGATGACCCAGGAGTGGGTCAACGCGATCAGCGAGACCATCGCCGCCCATCCCGCGGACTGGCACATGCTGCAGCGGGTGTTCGCCGCGGATTTGGACCCGAGTCGCGCGCCGCGGGGGCGCGATGAGGGTGCGGAGGAGTTGGCGGGTCGGGTTGAGGTGGAGGGTGTAGAGGAGTTGGCGGGTCGGGCTGTGGTGGAGGGTGTAGAGGAGTTAGCGGGTCGGGCTGTGGTGGAGGGTGTGGAGGAGCGTGCGGAATCAGGACGCAGAGGGGGAGCGCGCATGAGGATTGGGATTGTCTGCCCGTACTCCTTTGACGTGCCCGGGGGCGTCCAGTTCCACATCCGCGACCTCGCATCGGCCCTCATCGCAAGAGGCCACGAAGTCTCCGTCCTAGCTCCGGCTGAGCCCACAACCCCCGTCCCCGAGTACGTGACAGCGACGGGCGGGTCGGTCAAGGTCCACTTCAACGGGTCGGTGGCGCGGCTGGCCTTCGGGCCGCGGGTGGCGGCGCGGACGCGGCGGTGGCTGGCAGCGGGGAACTTCGATGTCCTGCACATCCACGAGCCGATCTGCCCCTCGCTCAGCCTCCTTGCGCTGTGGGCGGCGTCGGGGCCGATCGTCGCGACATTCCACTCCTTCCAGGAGCGCTCAAGAACGCTGTCAATGGCCTCGACCCTCACGCGGGCGCCCCTCGAAAAGATCCGCGGTGCGATCGCTGTCTCTCCGGCCGCGCGGGGGACGCTCACCGACCACAACCTAGGCGGGGACGCTGTCATCATCCCCAATGGAGTGTTCGTCGAGCCCTACGCCCGCGCCTTTGTCAACCCCGACTGGGTGGGGACGTCTGACGCTCCGACCCTCGCTTTCCTAGGCCGCCTCGACGAGCCGCGCAAGGGCCTTGATGTCCTGCTCGCCGCCATCCCCCAGATCCGCGCGCGCGTGCCAGGCGCCCGATTCCTGGTCGCCGGCAACGGGGAGATCGACGCGAAGCGCCTGGTGAGCGGGGTGGAGATCCTTGGTCCCGTAAGCGAGGAGGACAAGGCTAGGCTCCTGAAGTCCGCTGACTTGTACATCGCCCCCCACACGGGCGGCGAGTCCTTCGGGATTGTGCTGATCGAGGCGATGAGCGCCGGGGCAGGAGTCGTCGCC
>WQYN01000095.1 GCA_009781225.1 Micrococcales bacterium
CAGCATAAACGCCCTCCCCAGGCCCCAAACCGGCCCCAAGGCACCACCAACCACACACCCACGACCCCCCAGCCCGCCCACCCGATCTCGAATCACGCGACAGCCACTTACCCCTTCCCCCCTGCCTCTTTCCCGCGACGACAGCGCCCCCAGCCTGCGTGACATCGTCGCCCGTTTCCACGCCCAGCCGCCCGACCGCATTCCGACCCCTCCTCTCGCAGACCTCGGAGTGGTTTCGTTGAATTTGACCCCACCAGATTCAACGAAACCACTCCCCAGTTCCGCACACCGTACCGAACTGACCTCTGCCTGCACCCAAGTGACCTCTGCCTGCACCCAAGTGACCTCTGCCTGCACCCAAGTGACCTCTGCCCGGACCGAACTGACCTCTGCCTGGGCCGAAGTGACCTCTGCCCGGGGGGGGCGCGGGGGGTGGGGTTTTTGAGGTGGGAGGCCGACACGCCCGCCGGGGTTGTTGTGCTGGACCTGCTGGTGGCCTACGGTCAGGGCAGGCACCCTCAGAGTCGCAGCGCGGCCTGAGCCGAACACCTCGGAGGACACCCGTGGCCGTACCGCAGAACTACCTGGCGATCATCAAGGTGGTGGGCATTGGCGGTGGTGGCGTCAACGCTGTCAATCGGATGATCGAATCCGGTCTCAAGGGTGTTGAGTTTGTTGCAATCAACACCGATGCCCAAGCCCTACTCATGTCAGATGCCGACGTCAAGCTCGATATTGGTCGGGACTTGACCCGCGGCCTGGGAGCGGGAGCCGATCCCGAGATTGGCCGACGCGCAGCGGACGAGCACTCCCAAGAGATCAGCGAGGTGCTCCATGGCGCCGACATGGTCTTTGTCGCGGCAGGCGAGGGTGGCGGGACGGGCACCGGAGGCGCCCCGATCGTTGCCAAGATTGCCCGCGAAATGGGGGCACTGACGATCGGCGTCGTGACGCGACCCTTCAACTTCGAAGGACGGCGGCGTTCCACGCAGGCCGATGTGGGGATAGAAAACCTCCGCAAAGAGGTCGACACGCTCATCGTCATCCCCAACGAGCGTCTCATGGAGATTTCCGACCCGGCGATCACCGTGCTCGAAGCATTCCGCGCCGCTGACCAGGTGCTGTTGTCGGGGGTCCAGGGAATCACCGACCTCATCACCACGCCGGGACTCATCAACCTCGACTTTGCCGATGTCAAGTCCGTCATGCAAGGGGCAGGCTCTGCCCTCATGGGTATTGGCTCGGCTCGTGGCGAGGATCGAACCGTCCGGGCGGCCGAGCTCGCGATCTCCTCGCCGCTGTTGGAGGCGTCGATCGACGGGGCGCATGGCGTGCTGCTCTCGATCCAGGGCGGCTCCGACATCGCTCTCTCGGAGATCAACGAGGCGGCCCGGCTTGTCCAAGAGGCGGCTCACCCCGAAGCCAACATCATCTACGGCCAGGTCATTGACGATGCCTTGGCCGATGAGGTGAGGGTGACGGTCATCGCCGCCGGCTTTGATCCCAAGGCACGGGCGGCCAGCCAGGCCGCCGCCACCGCCGCCACCGCCGCTGCTGCCGCAGCGAACACGGGCACCGGGAAGACCAGCCCCAGCTTGTCCCTTGGAACGCCCTCCACGCCCCTGCCCACCTCGCGGTCAGCGATGAGGCCCGTCCCCGACCCCGCGGACATCCTCATTCCCCCCGCTCGCCGCGGCCCGACAATCCCTGGCGCTGAGCCGACGATCCCCGTTGAACTCCCCGCCTACCCGAAGCGATCCCCCCTGGCCCCTCGGCCTGCGCTCGAGCTTGACGTCCCAGACTTCCTCAAGGACTGACCCTCACCCTCAACTTGAGGGTGAGGATGCGACACGCCGTGTGTGCCGCAACAAACTTGACCTAGGTGTCCGCTACGGTCGCAGGTGGGCCGACTTCCCCGCCCACAGGATGCAAGGAGAAAAAGAACCTCATGGCCGGACAAGCGCACCGCATGCTGAGCATGCTGGGCCTCGTGCAAAGCGACGAGGACGAATACTACGAAGAAGGTGGCGAGCCAATGGCGACTGTCACACCGTTCCCACGCGGCGCGATGGCGCAGGGGGACGCTTCGGCAGAGGCGATGCACAGAATTGTGACTGTTCGCCCGCGCATCTACCGCGATGCGCGCTCCGTGGGTGACCCCTTCCGCGAGGGTGTCCCCGTCATCATGAACCTCACCGACGCCGACAGCTCGGATGCCCAGCATCTCGTCGACTTCGCCTCCGGCCTGGTCCACGCCCTGTACGGAAGGCTGGAGAAGATCACCCCTCGCGTGTTCCTCCTGTCTCCCGCCTCGGTGGAGGTCGCCGGAGAGCGTGCCGAGGATCGCCCGTCGGCCTTCGAACGGAGCTAGCCCATGGCGCTGGCGCTCACCGCGCTCGCCGTGCTTGTCCAGCTCTACCTGCTCGCTCTCATCGCGCGGCTCGTCCTTGACCTCGTAATGGTCGCCAGCAGACGATGGCGACCGTCGGGTGCTAGCGCCGCTGTCGCCGAAGTTCTCTACACCGTGACCGACCCTCCGCTGAAGCTGGCGCGGCGAATCATCCCGCCGCTCCGCCTCGGTTCCGTCAACCTCGATCTCGGTTTCGCCCTTGTCATGCTCACGGTGTCAGTAGCTGCCGGTGTGTTGCCGTCGGTTGCGAGGGGATTGAGCAGGTAAGATATGTCCGATTTCGGTTTCAACGCCCCAACTCATGTGAAGAGTCCAGCCCAATGGAGTCTGTCTGATCGCAGCTCCCGACAAGCAAAGGTGAGGTCATGGCACTGCTGACCGCCGAGGATGTCGTCCTGAAGAAATTCCAGCCTACGAAGTTCCGAGAAGGCTATGACCAGGTCGAGGTCGATGACTTCCTTGACGAGGTCGCCGAGTCGATGCGTGGCCTGGTCGCGGAAAACGAGCAGCTCAAGGCCAAGCTCGCGGAGGCCGAAGCGCGGATCGCCGAGCTGAACCGCCGCGGCCCCGAGAAGGTCACGGCCCCGCCGCCCGCGCCCACGCCACCCCCGGAGCCCGTCCGTCCTGACCTCGGCGCCCTGCGCGGCTCCGACCAAGAGTCCGCGACCGGCATGCTCGCGCTGGCCCAAAAGCTCCACGACGAGTACGTGCGCGCTGGCCAGGAAGAGGGCGACCAGATCCTCACCGACGCCAAGACGAAGGCCGCCGGGATCATCCGCGAATCCGAGGACGCCAGCGTGCGGACGCTGTCCAAGCTGGAGCAGGACCGCGCCATCCTCGAACGCAAGATCGACGAGCTGCGCATCTTTGAGCGCGACTACCGCACTCGCCTCAAGACGTACCTGGAGAACCTGCTCGCAGACGTCGATGACAAGGCGACCCAGGGCCCCGAGGGTGGTTGGACAGGCGGCGACGCTCCCAACGCCGCCGGTAGCTGACGCGCCGTCCCGCTCGCCCGCATTCTCGGACGATGACGGACCTCGCCGCATCCCGCCGCCTCGCCCGCGTTTGGCTTGCCTGCGTCGCGGCGCTCACCTTCCTTGTTGACCTCCTCACCAAGATTTGGGCACTGTCCCACTTAGATGACGGCCACACAGATACCGTCATCCCCGGATTGATCCGCCTCGAACTCATTGGCAACGGCGGGGCTGCCTTCTCCCTGGGCGAGAACATGACCTGGGTATTCACCGTCGTGGCAACGGTCATTTCCGTCGCGGTCGTCATCGCCGCCCGCCATCTCGCCTCTCGGCCCTGGGGCGTGGCATTTGGGCTGGTCCTCGGGGGCGCGCTTGGCAACCTGGTTGACCGAATCGCCCGCCCCCCGGGCTTTCCCCAAGGCCATGTCGTCGACTTCATCGCCTACGGCTCCTGGTTTATCGGCAACGTCGCGGACATTGCCATCGTCGCGGCGGCGGGACTCGTCATCGTTCTGGCATTTCGAGGGGTGCGGGCGCGGGGGCCGGCGTGACGCGGGAGACGACGTGTTGGATTCCCGAGGGCTTGGCGGGGGAGAGGACGGATGTGGGCCTAGCGCGACTGCTGGGCATCAGTCGCACCCAGGCGGCGGCGCTCGCGGAGGAGGGAAGGGTCGAGGTCGATGGTGCGCGGGTCGGGAAATCTGACCCCCTGCCAGCGGGAGGACTGCTGAGCGCGAAGCTGCGGGTCGCCGCGCCGCCCGGGCCACCACCTGAGGAGGATGTGGCGGACGACGTCCTGCCGATCGTGTATCGGGATGCCGATCTCGTCATCGTCGATAAGCCTGTGGGGATTGCGGCGCATGTGGGGCCGGGGTGGTCGGGGCCGACTGTGCTTGGGATTCTCGCGCGGCGGGGAGTGTCGCTCGCGAGTGAGGGGCCGGCGGAGCGGCAGGGGATTGTCCAAAGGCTCGACGTCGGGACCTCGGGGCTCATGGCCGTCGCCTGCTCGAACGTGGCGTATCGCGGGCTGAAGCGGGCGTTCAAACAGCGTGAGGTGTCCAAGACGTACCACGCTGCCGTCCACGGGCTGCTCGACCCGATGCGCGGAAGCATTGACGCGGCGATCGGGCGGCATCCTGGCGGGCGTTTTCGGTTCGCGGTGACCGAGGGTGGGAAGCGGGCCGTGACGCACTATGAGGTGCTCGAGGTCTTCCCCGGCGCCTGCCTCGCGTCGGTGGACCTAGAAACCGGGCGTACCCACCAGATTCGCGTCCACCTCGCGGCCGTGGGGCATCCCCTGCTGGGGGACCCGCTCTACGGCGGCAACCCGCGCGAGGCGGAGCGGCTCGGGCTGGAGCGCCAGTGGCTGCACGCGGTCCAGCTGGGCTTCACCCACCCGGTCACCGGCGAGCAGGTGCGCGCCGAAAGCCCCTACCCTGCGGACCTCACCCAGGCGCTCGAGCGGCTGCGGGGGGTCGAGCAGTGATTGAGATTCGCCAAATCACGGACGATGACGACATGGCGGCTGCGTACGCCATCCGCGCCGAGGTCTTCATTGACGAGCAGGACGTCACGCTGGAAGAAGAGGTCGACGGGATGGATGACCTCGCGCTTCACGTCCTGCTGCTCGTGGATGGGGCCCCTGTGGGGACGGGGCGAGCGATTCCGCCCCACGGTCCGGGATCAGCGGGAGGGTCCTACCACCTGGGGCGGATTGCTGTGCGTATGCCCTGGCGGGGGCGCGGGCTGGGGGTCGTCGTGGTGCGCGCGCTGGAGGATCTGTGCGCGCGGCATGCTTCGGCGCGCGGGGGGTGTGGGCAGGTGGAGTTGGACTTGGAGGCTCAGACTCATGCGCTGGGGTTCTATCGGCGGCTGGGGTACACCGTGTGCCGGCGTGAGTTCCTCGACGCCCGGATTGCGCACCGGCAGGCGGTTCGGTGGGTGCGGAGGGTTGGTGGGTAAGGGTGGTCGGGTGGCAACACTGCGCCCGCTCGCAGCCCCTCCTGCCTTTGTGGTCAGGTACCTTGGGGGTTTGCCGCTGTGTTGTGAGCCGGGGAGGGGCTATGGAGAGTGTGAGGCTGGCGCGGGTGCTCGCGCTGGTGGGGGCTTGTGCGCTGCTGGTGGGGTGTGCCGGGGTGTCTCCCGAGCCGGGTGACGTCCCTGGGGAATCTGTTGCGGAGCCTGATCCTGACTTCCCGGAGCCTGAAGTTTCGGAGCCTTCCGCGACACCGACGCGGCTGGCGTCCTTGGAGCCCGGCGTTTTCGGCTGTGTTGTCGATGGTGATGGCGCCCCTGTTGTGGGCACGAGCGTCGAAGCATTTGCCGTTGACCTCCCAATTAGTGGCGGCGGCATGCCCGGAATCGACTCGGTGGGAACGGTCTTGACCGATGAGAACGGCTGCTACCTCGCGACTGCGGCAAGCGCCGGGGCGTTCCTTCTTCTGGTAGGCGACGGCGAGCAGTGGGCGCGGGCCTGGTTCCCAGGAGTCTCCTCCTTCGTGATGGCAGACGCCCTGGAGGTCAACGTGGGCCTCGAGGTCGAGACAATCACCGTCGCGCCGGCCACACCGCGCCCTGATCCTCCCTCCCCTGAGGACGTCGAAGCCTTTGCCTCAGACGTTGCCTGGGTGGCTGCCTACGCCGAGATCGGCGGGTTCTCCTTCGACGAGGCGGTCCTGCGGACCACGCAGGAGGGGATCCTCACGGAGGCATTCACCGAGATCAGCCCCCTGATTGACCAGGGAGTCGGCGAGGCTTGGATGGATCCAGACGGGCCGGTCATCACCTTCCACGTCCGCAGCTCCGATGAGAGGATCCTCACCGCTCTCCAGGCGGCCGCAGACCGTGCGGGAGTCGAACTCGTCGTGGAGGGATCCCAACCTCTGGCGCATGATCGGCGTGTTCGACTCAGCGCCGTGATGGAGGGCTTTGACCTCAAGGCCATCGGTCTTGCCGGGTATTTCGTTGATGAGGCGACCGCTGTTCCCGTCCTTGACGTGGTCATGGGGGCCGAGAACCCGCGAGCCGGCCCCACGGCAATGCCTCCCTTGCTTGCCGAGCTCGTGGCGGCGATCACCAAGGAGCTGGGGGTCGAGCCTCGGATTGACTGGGCCCCGCCGGGGTCAACCTTCGAGTAAGCGAATCCCATCGCCAACGACAATCACCGCGCCCCGCGCGCCCCCAGGACGCAGGGCCACGAGCAGACCTAAGATAGCCGCCATGCCCCATGAGACGCGCGGTGATTTCGCCCACCTGCACGTCCACACGGAGTATTCGATGCTCGATGGCGCGGCGCGGATCTCCGAACTCATTGCCCACGTCAAAGGGCAGGGACAGCCCGCGCTGGGGATTACCGACCACGGTTACCTCTTCGGTGCCTACTCCTTCTGGTCGAAGGCGCGGTTGGCGGGCATCAAGCCTGTCGTCGGGATCGAGGCGTACCTCACCCCCGGGACCGCGCGAGCCGACCGGACCCGCGTCTTCTACGGTGGTCCCGACGGCAATGCGGACGATGACGTCTCGGGCCGCGGTTCCTTCACTCACATGACGCTGTGGGCCAAGACAACCGCCGGTATGCACAACCTCTTCCGGATGGCTTCGCTGGCGTCGATCGAGGGGTTCTTTTCCAAGCCACGCATGGACCGCGAGCTGTTCACCCGGTATGCGGGCGGGATCATCGGGACGTCGGGGTGTCCCTCAGGAGAGGTTCAGACGCGACTGCGGCTGGGCCAGTGGGAAGAGGCCGTCATGTGGGCCGGGGATATGCAGGACATCCTCGGGAGGGAGAACTTCTACGTCGAGGTCATGGACCACGGGATCGACATCGAGACAAGGGTTCGCGCGGATTTGCTGCGGCTGGCCCGGCATATCGGGGCCCCCATCGTGGCGACGAACGACCTCCACTACACACGCGAAGAAGACGCGGCAGCCCATGATGCGCTCCTGTGTGTGCAGGTCAACAAGCAAATCACCGATCCGAGTCGGTTCAAGTTCGACGGGTCGGGGTACTTCGCGAAGTCCTCATCCCAGATGCGCGAACTGTGGCGAGAACTCCCCGAGGCCTGCGATGCGACCCTGGAGATCGCCGAGGCCTGCAACGTTGAGTTCGCTGAAGAGGCCGGGGCCTACATGCCGCGGTTCGACGTCCCGCCCGGCGAAGACGAGACCTCCTGGTTTGTCAAGGAAGTAGAGGCGGGCCTCCTCCGGCGCTTCGGTGAGACGGTCCCCGACCATGTGCGCCGGCAGGCCGAGATGGAAACTGCGGTCATCACCTCCAAGGGCTACGCCGGGTACTACCTCGTGGTTGCCGACTTCATCAGCTGGGCGAAGCGCCAGGGCATCCGAGTCGGCCCCGGACGTGGCTCCGGAGCAGGCTCAATGGCGGCCTACGCTATGGGAATCACCGAGCTGGATCCACTGCGGCATGGGTTGATCTTTGAACGGTTCCTCAACCCAGAGCGGCCCAGCCTTCCCGACTTCGACATCGACTTCGACGAGCGTCGACGCGGCGAGGTCATCGACTATGTCACGAGGAAATACGGCGAGGATCGGGTCGCTCAGATCGTGACCTTCGGGACGATCAAGGCCAAGCAGGCCATCAAGGACGCAGCCCGCGTACTGGGCTACCCATACTCGCTGGGCGACCAGATCACCAAGCTCATGCCCCCGCCCCAGCAGGGCAAGGACCTGGGACTCGCCGACGTGTTTGACCCGCGGCATGAGCGGTACGCCGAGGGCGGCGAGCTGCGGGCCGCGGTGGACGGTGACGCCGATACCGCCAAGGTGCTCGACACGGCCCGCGGCCTGGAAAACCTCACCCGCCAGTGGGGCGTGCACGCCGCCGGGGTCATCATGTCCTCCGCGCCCCTCCAAGACGTCATCCCCGTCATGCGTCGCGAGGCCGATGGCGCGACGATCACCCAGTTTGACTACGGCACCTGTGAGGCGCTTGGCCTGGTCAAGATGGACTTCCTGGGTCTAAGGAACCTGACAGTCCTCGACGACGCTCTCGACAACATGGAGTTGAATGGACGCGAAAGGATTGTCCTCGAAGACCTACCGCTCGACGATCCTGCGACCTACGAGCTCGTGTCGACGGGGGAGACCCTCGGTGTCTTCCAGCTTGACGGCGGCGGCATGCAAACGCTGCTTCGTACCCTCAAACCCGACAGTTTCGAAGACATCTCCGCTGTTCAGGCCCTCTACCGCCCCGGCCCCATGGGGGCCAACTCCCACACAAACTATGCCCTAAGGAAGAACGGCCTTCAGGCGATCAAGCCTCTCCACCCCGAGCTGGCCGAACCGCTCGATGAGATCCTCTCCGCAACCTATGGACTCATCGTCTACCAGGAGCAGGTCATCCAGATCGCCTGCGCGCTCGCCGGGTTCACTCTCGGAGAGGCCGACAACCTACGCCGCGCCATGGGCAAGAAGAAGAAGGAAGTCCTCGACCAGGAGTTTGTCCCCTTCTCGCGTGGCATGTCAGAGCGGGGTTTTTCCAGCGAGGCGATCAAGACCCTGTGGGAGATCCTCGTCCCGTTCTCGGACTACGCCTTCAACAAGGCCCACTCCGCCGCCTACGGTCTTGTCTCCTATTGGACCGCCTATCTCAAGGCCCACTACCCAACCGAATACATGGCGGCTTTGCTCACCTCAACGAAGCGTGACAAGGACAAATCCGCTGTCTACCTCGCCGAATGCCGCCGGATGGGGATCACCGTCCTCCCGCCCGACGTCAACTCCTCGGCAGCGAACTTCACCCCTGTCGGACGCGATATCCGATTCGGACTCACTGCCGTCCGCAACGTGGGGGAACAGGTCGTGGACCAGATTGTCCGCACCCGCCGCGAGGATGGGCGATACACCTCCTTCCTTGACTTCATCGGGAAAGTGCCGCTCGCCGTGTGCAACCGCCGCGTTATCGAGTCGCTCATCAAGGCCGGGGCCTTCGACACCCTAGAGCCCAACCGTCGGGCCGTGCATTCCATCTTCGAGGAGGCGCTGGACCAGGTCACGTCGCTGAAACGCGCTCAGGCAGTCGGGCAGTACGACCTGTTCGGAGGCCTGGATGACGACGAAGCCTCCGCTCTGACCTCCGGTATCGTCGTTGAGATCCCCACCATGCCCGAGTGGGATCGGCGGACCAAGCTGGCGTTTGAGAAGGAAATGCTCGGGCTCTACGTCTCGGACCATCCGCTTCGTGGCGTCGAAGCGGGCCTAGCCGAAGCGGCA
>WQYN01000096.1 GCA_009781225.1 Micrococcales bacterium
CAACCCCAAGCCCCAGCCCAAGGCCACCGTGCCACGCCGCGTTTCGCGATCACACCTAATCTGAGGCAAGCGCAACCGTTCGCGATCGTCTTAGATGAGTCTCGACGAAGACTTGCGGATGCGCTGCCTCGCTACTAATCTTGTACGTTCCTAGACAATCGTTCGGGTCTGGCATCGTTGGAGCGGGGCGCTCTCAGCGTCGGGCTTCTGCTTTGTCGGCCCGACTGTCATCTCACAGGGAGGAGTGTTATCTCTGGGGAAGGGGGTTGCGCTAGGGCCGAGGGAGGCGTTGCCTGCGTCTGCGATCGTGGCTGATCGCGGGCGTCACGGTTCGTCGGCTTCGGTCGCTGTGGACTCAGCGGTCCGCAGGGCAGACCTCCGGTGGGGGCCGATTGACCACTCCCCACCCCCAAGACTGTTCGGCCGTTCCGAGCGCGGAACGGGTCTCGGACAGTTCTGTCAGGGAGAAATCCCAACCATTTCAAATGGCGAATTTCTAAGGAGAGATTCATGTTAACCAAGAAAAGCCGGCGGGCTTCGGTCGCCGTGCTTATCGCAGGTGCGTTGGCAGCAACCTCACTGATCACAATGACGCAGGCAAACGCCGCGCCAGGTGCTTCCGGTGACGGGCCTGTTGCAATTGTCAACCAAGTCGCGGCTGGGATTCAGCCGCAGTGGACCTATCGGGCCCCGTACACTGTGACCGATGGTGTCGGGACCGTTTCTGGGTCCGCAGCCTCTGCGGCCCACATGGCCTCCAAGCAGCCTGCTACGGCAGAGCCCCTTGTGGACAAGCCCAGCACGACACCGTGTGTGGTGACCCTGTTCGAGAACTACAAGTTTGTCCCGAAGGACGGTGCGCCGCCTCAGGACTATTCCTATGCCGGTCCGCCCGCCGCATGCCCTGGCCCCTGGGCCAAGGTTGTGATGGAAAACGAGATCTGGATGGACGCCAACTCTGGCCTCTATGACAAGACCTCCCGGATCTTCCTCGGCGGCGTCACGCTGTACTACGGTACGACGATGGGCCCTGGGGTGTACTCGGAAGATAGCTATACCTATTCCGGTCCGAACCCCAAGGTTGTTCCTCGCAGCGTCGAAGAGGTCGACGTGACCGAGTATTCCGATCTGTTCATGACCGCACAGCCCGGTGTTGTGCACTTTGACAATGATGCGTTCCAGTCTTACAATGCCGGAGTCATTGAGGCCGGCCAATGGGGAACGTCCAAGCTTTACTTCTACCCGCTGGAAGCCGGCCAGGATGCTCCTGCGGTTGCCGACAAGGTTATGTCTCTCGAGCCTGACACCCGTGAGGCCTACGTGATCTGGAGTAACACCCAGTCGCTGTCCTACACGTTCAATGCTCCGGGGGCTCAGCAGCTGCCGCGCAACATGGAGCGGATGTATCTTGATTTCCATCGTGAGGGTCAGCGCAACGACGAGTTCTACACCAACAACGACGGCGTGGCTGCTCTTCGTGAGTTCGTCGTGAAGATTGACGGCGTGCCCGCAGGTGTTGCTCCGGCGTACCCGTATAAGTACACCTATTCCAACGGCGTGGGGTACAACTTCCGTCACTGGACTCCGATTCCTGCCGTCCAAGCATTGAACTTCGTTGCCTACCGGGTTGATTTGACCCCGTTCGCAGGTGCTCTGTCTGATGGAGCGCAGCACACAGTCTCGATTGATGGTGCTGGTCTGTTGCGCAACACTGCGACAACGCGCACGCCGTTGTTCTCGAACTGCACGGTCGCCCGCGGCTGCACCCCGCTGCCGGGTCCCGGCTACGTGCTGACTGGTGGAGCGTTCTTCTACATCGCGGGCAACCTGGTTGTCTACACCGATAAGGATGCGGCAACGACCAGCGGTGCAGTCACGCAGAACACGCTGACTGCCACGCCAACCGTGACAGCGAGGACGAACCCGATTTCTGCGCTCTTGACCCATGACCACGTGATCTCGGGCTATGTGAATACGTCGCATGGCCAGGTTGTCACCACGCTGGATCAGAAGATCAAGCTCGACACGAACTTCACCAACGCCACCACCAGTGTTCGGCCGAATGCTAATCACCGTACTGACTACAATCTGACGACCACAGTTGCCAATGGTTCGAACACGGCTGTCACAAAGGTTGACCTTCAGTATTACGAGCAGAATGCTAACCATCGCGAGGACCGACTGAGCACGAACGGCTATGTCTATTCGTATCAGGCGGCCGTCAACGGCAAGGCGACGCATTGGTTGAAGCTCTCCGATCTGTACCAGGCGAATGTCCTAACAACCCCCAACGCCACGAGCCGACAGCGGTATGTGGCGTTTGATTCGACGGACAACTGCTATGACCGGTACCTGACGGCAAACACTACTTCAGGGAATCCTTCTCTGGCGAGTGTGACTGATCACGAAGCTTGCGACGCCCTCGTGGCGCCTGTGGTGAAGCTGAGTGCATCGCCGAAGAACTACCAGGCTGTAGGCGAGGATGTCGTGCTGACCGCCACGCTGGGCGACCCAGCGGCGACCGGTGCGGTGGAGTTCTTCGCCGGCGACGTCTCGCTGGGCAGTGTCCCGGTGGTTGCTGGCGTCGTGGCACCGCTGACGACCTCGGCAATCGCTGCAGGACGGCATTTCCTGACGGCGCATTACCAGCCCGATTTCGCGGCTGGCGGAGTGTACAAGGGCAGTGTGTCCAACTCGGTGGTGTACACGGTGACCTCGACCAAGGTCAGTGTGGAAGACCTTGATGTCACCGTCGTTGGTGGCGACCTCTCGCTTGAGGTTCCGGTCAACCCGCTCGTGAGCTTCGGTTCGCATGTGATCACTGGCTCGGACACCATCGTCGGCGGCATCTCGATGAACGAAGCGTTCGTCTCGGATCTGCGCGGCACCGATGAGGGCTGGACGCTGACCGGTGTTGCCTCTGACTTCGTGGGCGACAACACGGCTCGTCGGATTCTTGCGGCGAACCTCGGATGGGTTCCCTTCGTCGACTTCGCTCCTTTGGTGGACGAGGGCCTTGTTCATGATCCGGACAACGTCGCGGCGAAGATGCCTGGCGCGGCGGTGGTCCCGGGTAAGGACGCTGGCTTGTCGGTTCCCAAGACTCTGTGCCACACAGGTGCCGGGATCTCGACTGGTCGCTTCGTCTGCGGCGCCGAGCTCAAGCTCGGTATCCCGTGGTCGACTCCGGCGGACCACTACACGTCCGTCTTGACCCTCACCCTCATCTAGTCTGACGAGGGCTGACCTCTTGAAACAAAGGGGCCGGGCCCGGACGTCTCCCACGAGACGTTTGGGCCCGGCCCTTCCTTTTTCTTCAGCGAGTGTTTACCTGGCGTTCACCTGAGGGGAGGCGAACGGTCACCATCGGTCCTTAGCGTGGGGGTGTTGGCCGGACCGTCCGGCAGCAAATGCCCAAGGAAGACCTGTGAAGATTCGACTGATCATGGGGGCCGCAGTGATCGCAGCCCTGACCCTGGCGGGGTGCGCCGCCAACGAGAAGCAAGAGACTCCCGACACGCAGGAGCAAGCACCAGAGCAAGCACCAGAGCAAGCACCAGAGCAAGCACCAGAGCAAGCACCAGAACCCGAGTCGCCCCAGGCCATCGCAGGCTCCCTGGCTGCCGGTGGCGCCTCGGCTCAGGGGGCTGCCATGGACGCCTGGAGGGCAGGCTTCCAGAGCGTCTTCCCTGATGTCACCATCGACTACGACCCGGCCGGTTCGGGACCTGGGCGCGAGAACTTCGCCGCCGGTGGGTTCGCCTTCGCCGGCACTGACTCGGCCTTCGCGCTCGAAGACGTTGCAGCCGGCGAGTTCGCCGCCTGCGCAGCCGGAACCGGAATCGTAGAGGTCCCCGTCTACATCTCCCCAATCGCCGTCGGATTCAACCTCCCCGGCATCGAGACCCTCAACCTCGACGCGGTCACGATCGCCAAGATCTTCCGCGCTGAGATCGAGACCTGGGACGACCCAGCGATCGCCGACCAGAACCCCGACGTCGGCCTCCCCTCCCTGGACATCACCCCCGTCCACCGCTCAGACAAGTCCGGCACAACCGGCAACTTCACCGACTACCTCGCCAAGACCGCTCCCGAGGTCTGGACCGACGGGAAGGTCGAAGAGTGGCCCACCGACCTCAAGGGTGAAGCAGCGGAGAAGACCTCCGGTGTCCACGAGACGATCGTCAACGCCGAGGGGACCATCGGCTACCTCGATGCTTCCCAAGCCACAGGCATGGGCGCCGCCGCAATCAAGGTCGGCGACACCTTCGTTACCCACTCCCCAGAAGCAGCCGCGGCAGCGGTCGCACTATCCCCGATTGAAGACGGCCGCGGTCCGAACGATGTGGTCGTCGCCCTCGATCGGAACCTCACGGACCCCAGCACCTACCCGCTGCTCCTCGTCTCCTACATCGCCGCCTGTGAGAGTTACGCCGATCCGGCGCAGGGAAGCCTGGTTGCAGCCTTCCTCGCCCACGTCGTCTCACAAGAAGGCCAGGCAGCCGCCGCCGCCCAGGCCGGCTCCGCCCCGATCACCGGCACCGCCCTCGAGCCCAAGGCCCAAGCAGCCGTCGCCACCATCCACTGACACACGCCCGCCAATCCATGACCATCCTTCTAGCTGACCCAGCGCCCACCCGCGCTGAGTCAGCCGAGCCACCCGCAGACCCCCCGCAGGCGCCTGCCCCCCCGCAGGCGCCTGAACACCCCGACCACCCCGACCACGCCCCAGCAGGCCGGTCTCTCCTAGCCGGCACTGCCTCGTGGGACCGAGTCGCAGATAAGGCGGCAAAGGCCACCTCCACGGCGGCCGGCGCGATCATCCTCGTCGCGCTGGCCGCCGTCGGCGTCTTCCTCCTCGCCCAAGGCTGGCCCGCCCTGCGCGCCGGCCCCGACGAACTCCCCGCCAAGGCCGAATCCTTCTGGACCCTGGCCGGACCTCTCGCCTTCGGTTCCCTCTGGGCCGCCACCCTCGCCCTGCTCATCGCCACCCCCATCGCTGTCGGCGCGGCCCTGTTTATCACCCTCTACGCCCCTCGCAAGATCCGTGGCCTCCTCGCGGCCGCCATCGACCTCCTCGCCGCGATCCCCTCGGTCGTCTACGGCCTGTGGGGCCTGATGGTCTTCGCCCCGCTCGTCGCCAAGTTCTACAAACCGCTCTCGGAGCACCTGGGTTGGATCCCGCTGTTCGCCGGCAAGCCCTCGGCGACCGGCCGCACCATCCTCACCGCCGCCCTGGTCCTGGCCGTGATGATCCTCCCGATCATCGCCTCAGTCTCCCGGGAAGTCTTCCGCCAAACCCCGCCCCTCGAGATAGAGGCCTCGCTCGCGCTGGGCGCAACCAGGTGGGAGATGATCCGGATGGCGGTCTTCCCCCACGCGCGTTCCGGCATCGTCTCCGGTGCCATGCTGGGGCTGGGACGCGCGTTGGGGGAGACGATGGCGATTGCCATGGTCCTCTCGCCCACTCCCTTCCTCATGACGTTCCGCCTGCTAGAGAGCCAGAACCCCAACACCGTCGCCGCCTTTGTCGCCCAAAACTTCCCCGAGGCGCATGGCACGGGCGTCAACGCTCTCATCGGCCTGGGACTCATCCTCTTCGTTATCACCTTCGCCGTGAACTGGGCCGCCCGCCGGGTCGTGGCGCCCAAACCCACCTAACACACCAGGAGTACGCACGATGGCGACCATCGCCTTAGGCCTTCCAGCCACCATCAGCCTGACTCGCGACCACGTCCGACGCGGCCGCCGCGTGAAGAATCAAGTCGCGACTATCGGGGTCGTCAGTGTCTTCACTCTCGCCCTTCTCCCGCTTGTGTCGGTGCTGTGGACTGTCCTGACTCGCGGACTCGCCCGCTTCGACGGCGAGTTCTTCACCAACTCGATGAGGGGGGTTCTCGGAGAGGGCGGCGGTGCGATCCACGCGATCACCGGCACGGCCCTCATCACGGGCGCGACCGTCATAATGTCCGTTCCCATTGGCTTGCTCACGGCGATCTACCTCGTGGAATACGGCAAGGGTCCCTTCGCGCGGGCCGTGACTTTCCTCGTGGACGTGATGACCGGCATCCCCTCGATCGTCGCGGGCCTGTTCGCCTATGCCGTCTTTTCGATGATTCTGGGTCCGGGGGTCCGCTCAGGAGTAGCGGGAGCCATCGCCCTGACCTTGCTGATGACCCCCGTCGTGATCCGTTCCTGCGAGGAGATGCTGCGCCTGGTGCCCCAGGACTTGAGGGAGGCGTCCTACGCTCTGGGGGTCTCAAAGCACCGCACGATCCGCAAGATTGTCCTCCCAACGGCGATGTCCGGCATCGTCTCCGGGGTCATGATTGGGATTGCCCGTGTGGTGGGTGAGACGGCGCCGCTGCTGTTGGTCGCGGGCTTTACCGATTCGATGAACACGAACCTGTTCTCGGACCGCATGTCCACTCTCCCGGTCTTCATCTACTCTCAATGGGCGAACAAGGGGGTCAACGCTGCGGCTTACGACAACCGGGCCTGGACGGCAGCCCTTGTCCTCATTGCCTTTGTTCTGTCTCTCAATCTGCTCTCGCGGCTGGTCGCGAGGGTGTTTTCCCCGAAGGTGTCCCGATGACCGCCACGGCGCTAAAGACCCATTCGCTCTCGGCCTATTACGGTGACTTCCTCGCCGTCGCCGATGTCTCGATGACGATTGACCAGCGGTCCATTACCGCGCTCATCGGTCCGTCGGGCTGCGGCAAGTCGACGTTCTTGCGCACGCTCAACCGCATGCACGAGGTGATCCCCCACGCCCGCGTCACCGGCGAGATCACGCTCGCGGGGGAGAACCTCTACGACCCGGGCGTGGATCCGGTCCTCGTACGCCAGCGCATAGGCATGGTCTTCCAGCGGCCCAACCCCTTCCCCACCATGTCGATCCGCGACAACGTGCTCGCTGGCGTCAAACTCCAGCGTTCGCGCCTGCCCCGCTCCGAGGCCGACGATGTCGTCGAGCAGTCCCTGCGTTCCGCAAACCTGTGGATAGAGGTTCGCGACCGCCTCGGCAAGCCCGGAGCAGGCCTGTCTGGGGGTCAACAGCAGCGCCTGTGCATCGCCCGCGCCATCGCGGTCCAGCCCGACATCCTCCTCATGGACGAGCCCTGCTCGGCGCTCGACCCGATCTCCACCCTCGCCATCGAGGAGCTAATGCTCGAACTCAAGTCGACCTACACCGTCGTCATCGTCACCCACAACATGCAGCAGGCGGCGCGTGTCTCCGACAAAACCGGGTTCTTCAACCTCGCTGCCGTGCGCGAGCCCGGCCGACTCGTCGAATACGCGGACACGACGACCATGTTCTCCAAGCCCAAGAAGAAGGAAACCGCCGACTACATCGCCGGACGGTTCGGATGAGCCGCATCGCTCACCAGTGCGCGACGCCGGTAGGCTCGGGCCTGAAGCTGGTACGAGCGTAAGGAGGGCCTGCCCGCGTGACCGGCGTTGTGATCTCCCTCGCCTGGATGATCGTTGTCCTGGTCCTTTGGACGATGACGGGACTCGCCATCGTCCTCATTGTCAGGCGACTGCGGCGCAAGCCCGTCTCTCCTCAGGCGTTGCCGGAGGACTCGATGGTGACTGCGCGCGCGTTTGGGGGGCACGCCGTCATCGTCACCCCCTTTCACGTGGTGGTCTATGCCAGCGAGCTGGCGCGGATCTTGCCGATCACCACGGAAGGTGTCCTCACTCATCCGCAGCTCGCGGACCTTGCGGACGAGGCTTGGGATGCGGGGGAGACGATCACGCGGCCGCTGGACTTTGCCGATTTGGGGCCGTTGGTGCATGTGGTGGCGCAGGCTGCGGTCATCGACTCGCGGTGGGTGCTGCTAACGCTGGCGGACCGGACCGACGAGGTGCAGACCGAGGAGATCAGGCGCGACTTCATCTCGAACTTTGGCCACGAGATGCGCACGCCGATCACGTCGGTTGCCCTCGTCGCCCAGACGCTGCTCGCGGTCTATGACGATGCCGAGCAGGTGCAGCATTTCGCGGGGCGGCTCGCCGATGTCGCGGTGCGGCTGGAGACGCTGACCGAGGACATGATCGCGCTGGCGCTGGTGCAGGATGGCGGGGTGCGCGAGCGGTTCGGGGCGGTTCGGATTGACGACGCGGTGGCGGCGGCGGTGGGGCGAGCGCAGACCGCGGCCGAGACGGCGGGGATCGAACTGCGCTGGGCAAAGCGGAATGCCGCCCTCGTGTGGGGGGATGAGGATGCGCTGGCGACGGCGGTGGAGAACCTGCTGTCCAACGCGATTCACTACTCGCCGCCGGGGTCTCGGGTAACGGTGACGATCCGGGTGGATGAGGCCGATGAGATGGTGGCGATTTCCGTCATCGACCAGGGAATCGGGATTGAACCCGCTGATCAGGACCGGATTTTCGAGCGCTTCTACCGGGCGGACGAGGCGCGTGATGCCCGGACCGGGGGGACAGGGCTGGGGCTCGCGATCGTCAAGAACACGGCGCTGGCGCACGGTGGACTGGTGACGGTAGCGTCGCAGCCTGGGATGGGATCTACGTTTACGCTCAGCGTCCCGCTGATCGAGGAAGCCCCCGGCCGCCTTTCGGAGCGTGCGGCGCTGTCGCAGTCGGTGTCTCCCGCTCAGGGTGGGCGGGCCGCTTTGGCCGCGGGGTCTGCTCGGGCCGAGGGGTCTGCCGAGGGTGTGGTGTCGAAGAAAGGGAAGAAGAAATAATGCCTGACCTGCTGCTTGTTGATGACGCCGAGACGTTGCGGGAGACGCTGGCGTTCCTGCTGGCCCGCGAGGGCTACACGGTTCGCACGGCGGGAGGCGGGGCCGAGGCGCTGGCCCTGTTCGAGGAGGCCGAGCCCGACCTTGTCCTGCTCGATGTCATGCTGCCCGAGGTGTCCGGCACCGAGGTCCTGCGCCGCATCCGCCTGACCAGCGAGGTCCCCGTCATCATGCTGACGGCAAAGGATGCGGAAGGGGACATCGTCGTAGGCCTGGAGCTCGGCGCCGACGACTACGTGACCAAGCCGTTTTCCACCCCTGAGCTGCTGGCACGCATGAGGTCGGCCCTGCGCCGCCGAGCCCCACGCGGCGAGGATGCCAAGACCTCGGTGCTGAGCGCCGGAGCGGTCGTCATGGACACCGACCGACACTCCGTCACCGTCGACGACCGCGAGGTCTCGATGCCTCTACGTGAGTTCACCCTCCTGGAGCTGCTCCTCCGCAACGCCGGCCGTGTCCTCACCCGTGGACAGATCATCGACCGAGTCTGGGGCTCGGAGTACTACGGCGACACCAAGACCCTCGATGTCCACATCCGCCGCCTCCGCGGCCGCATCGAAGCCGACCCCGCCCACCCCACCCGCCTAATCACCGTAAGAGGCCTAGGCTACCGCCTAGAAGAGTAACCCCACCCCAAAGGGCAAACGTCGTTTCCGTTGGTTTTGCAGCAAACCCAGCGTCGACCATCCAGCATCTGCCCTGGTCACAGCATCGACCTCCTCGACGGTCGCGCCGCACTCCAACGGAAACGACGTTTGCCTCAACGGAAACGACGTTTGCCCCACCCCGCCCCTCGCCTCTTCCCCCACCCTTCTTCCCCCAC
>WQYN01000097.1 GCA_009781225.1 Micrococcales bacterium
ACGGAGGCTTCCTGGTAGGCGCGGGTGTTGACGAGCGTGGTGCATTCATCGAAGGCGAAGATGATGTCAGCCCCAAGAGCGTGTTGGATCTGCATCGATACCTCGGGCGTGAAGCGGTGGCTTGAGCCGTCGATGTGGGAGCGGAAGGTGACACCGTCATCGTCCACAACGGCAAGGCGCTGAGAGCGGGGGGCAATCACGTCATCGGAACTAACACCGGCCGAGTCCATGGAGAGCACCTTCTTGAAGCCGGCCCCCAAGGAGAGCACCTGAAAGCCCCCCGAATCGGTAAAGGTCACACCAGGCCAGTTCATGAACGCGCCCACCCCGCCAGCGGAAGAAACAACGTCGGTGCCGGGGCGCAGATAGAGGTGGTAGGCGTTGGCGAGGATCGCTTGGGCGCCGAGGTCCGCCATCGCCTCTGGGAGGACGCCCTTGATGGTCGCTTGGGTGCCGACGGGGACAAAGGCGGGGGTGCGGATCGCCCCGTGCGGCGTAGTGAGGAGCCCAGTGCGGCCTAGCGCGCCCTCCAAACGGGCCTCCACCTCGAATTCCACGAGATGCATCGTGCCACACTCATGGCACGGTGGCCACGACAGCGCACCCAACCCCGGGAGGACCGGTATCGTTGCCCGTGCACTTGGGGACCATGTTTCGTGATGGCGCGGGCCGCCGCGCCGGGGCGTCCCCACGACAAGTCCAAGGAGGCCGATGCGTGACATCCCTGACCCAGGACACTGATCCGATCCCCCGCGCCGAGCGCCCGGCGGCGAACCCGCCCCCCTTCCCTCCGACCTGGGCCCTGAAGGTCACCATGGCCGTCACCGGCATGGCCTTTGCCGCCTTCCTCGCCTTCCACATGGCGGGGAACCTCAAGGTCTACCTCGGCGCCGAGGACTTTGACCACTACGCGGACTGGCTGCGCACCCTCCTCAACCCCCTGGTCCCCGGGGAGGTGTTCCTGTGGATCTTCCGAGTCGTCCTCGGCCTCTCCTTCGTCGCCCACGTCGGCAGCGGCGCCATCTTGTGGTACCGAGCGCGCAAGGCTCGCGGCCCCCACGCCCGCAAAATCCTGGTGAACCGCATCTCGGCACGCACCATGATCTGGACGGGGCTCATCTTGGGCAGCTTCGTCACCTTCCACGTGCTCGAGCTCACCGTCGGAATGCGGCCGATGGCGAGCGACGCCTTTGTTCAAGGGTCCGCCTACGCGAACCTCGTCCATTCCTTCAGCCGCCCCGCGGTCGCCTTCTTCTACGGGCTCACGATGGCGCTCCTCGCCTTCCACCTCTCCCACGGCCTGCTGAGCGTCGTCAACGATCTGGGCGCGACGGGCAGGCGGTTCCGGGCGGTGTGGTTCGCGATCGCGGGGATCGTCGCCGTCCTCATTGTCCTGGGAAATCTCTCGATCCCGATCGCCGTCCAAACCGGCATACTCACGTAAGCGAGGAGGAAACCCATGGAAGACCTTGATTCGCTGCGGACCATAGGCAGCGCCATCGACGGTCGTGTCCCCGACGATCACCCCGCCGACGCCTGGGAGGACCGGAAGCTCTCCTACCGCCTAGTCAATCCCGCGAACCGCCGCAAGTTCACGATCATCGTGGTCGGGACGGGGCTTGCAGGAGCCGGCGCCGCGGCGGCGCTGGGCGAGCTGGGGTACACCGTCGAGGTGTTCTCCTTCCACGATGTGCCGCGTCGCGCCCACTCCGTCGCCGCCCAGGGCGGCATCAACTCGCCGCGCGCCCGAGCCGTCGACAACGACTCCGTGGACCGGTTCGTCAAAGACACGATCAAGGGCGGCGACTTTAGAGGTCGCGAAGCCGATGCCTACCGGCTCGGACAAGAGGGGATTCGCGTCATCGACCATATGCAGGCGATTGGCGCGCCCTTTGCCCGCGAGTATGGCGGCGAGCTGGCGACCCGCTCCTTCGGGGGCGTCCAGGTGTCGCGCACCTACTACACGCGCGGCCAGACGGGCCAGCAGCTCCAGATCGCCGCTGCCCACGCTCTGTCCCGGCAGGTCGCCGCCGGCAACTGTCGCCTGCATTCGCGTCAGGAAATGCTCGACCTCATCGTCGCGGATGGTCGGGCCCAAGGGGTCGTGGTCCGCGACATGGTCTCCGGCAAGGTGCGGGCGATGACGGCCCACGCGGTCATCCTCGCGACCGGCGGCTATGGGAACATCTTCTACAAGTCGACGCTCGCGCGCATGTCGAACGCGACGGCGATCTGGCGGGCGCACCGCCGGGGGGCCTACTTCGCGAACCCGTGCTTTGTCCAGATCCATCCGACTGCGCTGCCGCTCATGAGTCAGTGGCAGTCAAAGAAGATCCTCATGTCCGAGTCGCTGCGCAACGACGGCCGGATCTGGGCGCCGGCGCGAGCGGGCGATGACAGGGCGCCGGCCGACATCCCCGAGGCCGAGCGCGACTACTTCCTCGAGCGGCGCTACCCGGCCTTCGGAAACCTTGTCCCCCGTGACGTCGCCTCACGCAATATCCGCGAGCGCATCGAGGCGGGCTACGGGGTGGGGCCCTTGCGCAACGCTGTCTACCTCGACTTCGCCGACTCGATCGCGCGGCTGGGTCGCGCCGTCATTCGCGAGCGCTACTCGAACCTCTTCGACATGTACCAAGACCAGTCCGGCGAGGACCCCTTCGAGGTTCCCATGCGGATCGCCCCGTCGGTCCACTTTTCCATGGGCGGGCTCTGGTCCGATTTCAACCAGATGACCTCGGTGCCGGGGCTGTTTGTGGGCGGTGAGTGCGGCTGGGGCTATCACGGCGCCAACCGGCTCGGCGCGAATTCCCTGCTCTCGGGGTGCGTCGACGGCTGGTTCACCCTCCCGTATTCCGTCCCCTCCTACCTGGCTCCCCTCTTGGGGACACCGCTGCTTCCGCTTTCCGACCCCGCCGTGACGACGGCTGTGCACGATGTCGAATCTCGCCTTTCCGCGATGCTGTCCGCCGGCGGAACTCGCCCGCCCGATTCTTTTGCCGCCGAACTGGGGGAGATCCTCGACAAGCACGCCTCGGTGACCCGAAATCCCGAGGGGCTGCGCTTGGCCATCGCCCAGATTCGGGCGCTGCGCGAGGAGTTCTGGACGGGCGTCAAGGTCGTGGGGTCGGGGGACAGGTTGAACCAGGAGCTGGAGCTGGCCGGGAGGGTTGCCGACTACCTCGAGCTCGGCGAGCTGTTGTGCATTGACGCCCTGGACCGCGAGGAATCTGCGGGGGCGCACCTACGCACCGACCACGCGACAAGCGACGGTGAGGCCATGAGGGATGACGAGCGGTGGACGATGGCCTCTGCGTGGGAGGCTGCGCCATCGTCCGGGGTGGGAGCGGGAAAGCCCATCCGCCACTTCGAGCCGTTGACCTTCGTCGCGGTGCCCCTGGAGCAAAGGAACTACAAGTGAGACTGATCCTTGAGGTATGGCGCCAAGAGTCCCCGACGGCGGAGGGGCGTTTCACGGTCCACGAGATCACCGACGCGCGCGAGGAGATGAGCATCCTCGAGCTGCTTGACCGGCTCAATCACCAGCTGGTTGACAACGGGGAGGAGCCCGTCGCCTTCGAGTCCGACTGCCGCGAGGGCATCTGCGGGACCTGCGGCGTCGACGTCAACGGTGTGCCTCACGGGCCTCGCGACAATGCTCCGGCCTGCTTCCAGCACATTCGTGCGCTGCGGGACGGAGCGACCGTCCGGATTGAGCCGCTTCGCGCCCTGGGATTCCCGGTGATTCGCGACCTCATTGTCGACCGGACGGGGTTGGACCGGATAATCCAGGCCGGGGGCACGGTCGCGGTGGATGCGGGAACCGCCCCGGATGCGGACGCGCTGCTCGTCACCCACGCCGATGCCGAGTCAGCCCTGGACTTCGCTGCCTGCATTGGCTGCGGGGCCTGCGTCTCGGCCTGCCCCAACGGCTCAGCCCACCTGTTCACAGGGGCAAAGCTGGCGCACCTGGCGTTGGTGCCGCACGGAAAAAAGGAGCGAGGACGACGCGCCCGCGCCATGGTCGCCCAGATGGAGCACGAGTTTGGCCCCTGCTCGCAGATCCGAGAGTGCGTGCTGGCCTGCCCAGCCTCAATCCCAATCACCGCGATCGCCGCCGTCAACAAAGAGCGCCTAAGAGCAGCCTTCTGGACCCGAGACAACTGAGGGACGGGAGGCCACGGTGAAGGTGATTAACGCGGAAGAGCTCGACCGACTGTTTGACGACGGAAGCGACGAGGTTGACCAGTACATGGATTGGTCCAGGGCCGTCCGTCTGGGGTCGCGGTCAGGTGTTGTTGCGCTTGGCGGCCATGATGGCGTTGGCGAGCAGTCCTCCCGCGACTCCGAATCCCAGGCCAGCTCCGATTCCCAGTGCAGTGCCGAATGCCGTGCGCCTGCCCAGGAGGAAGCCGATCAGTGCTCCGGCGACCATCCCGGCGACGGTGAACGCGGCGTAGAAGAGTCCGACTGACTCGTAGAACTGGACCTCTTCCCGTGTCCGGTCCGAGGGCTGGGTGAGCCCGAACCCGTCGAACGCCCCCAGGAAGTCATCGAAGCTTGGTGCGAGTTCGGCCTCCTCGAACTTCTCCTGGGTTTGGCAAAGCGCCTCCTCCTCGGAGTGTCCCTCGGCCATGAGGTCGCGGACACCGTCAGCCAAGTAGGTTCGGATCTCCTCGGTGAAGTCCCGGTCGCCGGTGCTGCGGCCCAGCTTGACCTGGATTTGGTCGGCCTTGGCCCGCAGTTTCGCCGACTTCTCTTCGAACTTGCGCTGGACGTAGTCCTGGATCGACTCCCCGCCGACGTACCCCGATTTGCGGGCAACGCGCTCGACGAGCCTGTCGATCTCCGCTCGACCTTGGGGGGTGACTTGTGTGGTCATGATGCTTCTCCTTGGGGTTGCGGTGGGTTGGTGGGTTGGTGGCCGAGGCCTGGGTTGGGTGATGGGGCGCGATGCCCATCTCCGAAGCCGGCGTCGGAGAGAACGGCGGCGGTGACCTGCGTCAGTAGTCGCCACTGTGCGGCGAGGTTGGTGACGCGGGCTCGTCCGGAAGGCTGGAGTCTGTAGTACTTGCGACGCGCCCCCACTCCTCCTTCTCCCCAGTAGGACTCGACGAGGCCCACGGCCTCGAGCCGCTTGAGGGCGAGGTAGACAGTGCCTTCTTTGAGCCCAAACGTCCCTTCGGTCCTGGCCTTGACGAGCTTCGCGAGCTCGTATCCGTACAGGTCGGAGGCTCCAAGCATCGCGAGGATCAGCAGGTCTACGTTCCCCCGCAGCAGCTCCTTCTCGATCTCCATGCTCCCACACTACACCAAATACCCTGTACCGCAAGGTACTCGACTACACAGCCACCCTACTCGCCGATAGAACGTCGTTTCCTACATGAATCAGCCCGATCTATGTAGCAAACGACGTTATATCGGGGGGTAGCCTGGTGGGACCGGGTGACGGGCCGAGTGACGGCGTTGACGGAGCTGGGAGGAGGGCGGCGTGGGGTCGATTCGTGGTTCGGGGGGTTTTGGGGGTGGGCCGGGGTTGGAGCAGGTTCGGCGGGTGCGGGGGGTGATCCCGGGGCCTCGGTCGTTGGAGTTGCAGCGGCGTCAGGGGGGCGCGGTTCTTCGGGGGATGGTGCCGGTCATGCCGGTGTTCGCCGCCGCCGCAGGCGGCGGCGTGGTTCTTGACGTGGACGGCAACTCCCTTATCGACTTCGGCTCGGGGATCGCCGTTACCTCGGTGGGGAACGCCGACCCTCGGGTGGTCCAGGCGGCGACCGATGCGATGAGCGCCTTCACTCACACCTGCTTCATGATCACCCCCTACGAGGGCTACATTGCCGTCGCGGAACGCCTTGCCGCTTCCTTCCCGACCTCGGCGGGCGACCCGGCGCAGGGGATTCGGGCTTTTTTGGTGAACTCGGGGAGTGAGGGGGACGAGAACGCGGCGAAGCTCGACCCCGCGACCTCCGCGCCGGGGATTCGGGCGTTTTTGGTGAACTCGGGGAGTGAGGGGGTTGAGAACGCGGTGAAGATCGCTCGGTTTGCCACGGGCCGGGCTGCGATCATCGCGCTGGATGGCGGCTTCCATGGGCGCACCAACCTCGCGCTCGCGATGACGGGACGGGCCCGCCCTTACCGCGAAGGGTTTGGGCCTTTTGCTCCGGAGGTCTACCGGGTCCCCTCCTCCGAGCCTTTCCGTGATGGTCTGACCGGGCACGATGCCGCTCGTCGCACCATCGAGCACATCGAAGACCACATCGGCTCCCAGCAGGTCGCCGCCATCGTGGCGGAGCCGATCCAGGGTGAGGGCGGCTTCGTCGTTCCAGCCCCTGGGTTCTGGTCCGAACTGGCCGCCTGGTGTCGCGACTCAGGCGCGCTGCTCATCGCCGACGAGGTCCAATCGGGAATGGGGCGCACCGGCCAGATGTGGGCTGTCGAGCATGAAGAAGTCGTCCCGGACCTAATCGTCGCAGGTAAGGCGCTTGCCGGAGGCATGCCGCTCGCTGCGGTCTTTGGCCGCGCCGACGTCATGGACGCACCGCCCCCCGGCGCGCTGGGAGGCACCTACGGTGGTCATCCCGCCGCGGCCGCCGCCTGCTTGGCCGTCTTCGATCTCCTTGAGGAACACAGCCTGCTCGACCGCGCGCGCCACATCGGCGACGTGCTGACCACGCGCCTAAGCGAGATCGCCGCGACAGATCCCCGCATCGGCGACATCCGGGGTCGCGGAGCGATGATCGCCGCCGAGATCGTCAACCCCGGCACCCACGATCCCGACCCAGCCACCGCCGCGGCCGTCGCCGATCAAGCGAGGGCGAGGGGCGTCATCGTCCTGACCTGCGGGACTAGGCGCAACGTCATACGCCTGCTGCCGCCGCTCGTCATCGGCGACGACCTGCTCAGCGAGGGTCTCGACGTCCTCGCCGAAGCGTTCGCCGCGACGACATAAGGGGCGACGGAGGGCGCCATAGGACGCGCTGACGGGCGAGTATGCGCGGGAATGGTGCCACGCAGCGTCACGAACTCCCCGAACGCGACGGCTTAGGTCTCCAGAAGCCGGTTGACTAGGCGGATGGTTACGTCAATTGGGTCGGAGTCGCCGGCCGCGCCGTCGCCGGGGAGGGCGACGAAGACGAGGGCGCGGGCTAGGTTGATCGCGGAGACTAGGCCGATTGCGGTGTCGCGGTCGGCGGCGGTCGGTGGGCTCGCGGGGTCCGCACCTCGGTTCGCCGCGACTTGGGCGGCGACAATCTCGAGCGCGTCAATCCAGGCGGATCCGATCATCTCGCGGAACTCGGCGTCGCGCACCGCGAGCGCCAGCATCTCGAGAGTGAGCAGGACGCAGCTCGGGTCGGACTGCTGCCGCAGCGACTTGGCGATGTCCTTGGCGAGTTTGCCCTTCTTGGGCAGGGGTTGGCTCGCTTGAAGTTGGACGATGGCGAGCGCGGCAAAGAGGTCAAGCTTCGTCGCGAAGTGGGTGTAGACAGCGCCCTTGGTGTAGCCGGCAGCAGCGGCGATGTCCTCGACGGAGGCGGCTGAGTAGCCCTTCTCCGTGATGACACGGGCAGCGGCGACGAGCAGGCCTTCGCGGGTTTCGGCGCTGCGTTGGGCGCGTCGGGAGGTCTCAAAGGAGCGGGCCCGGGTCTTGACTTCGGCTGATGCGCCGTCCAGAGAGTCGGCGGCTTCCCGAAGGCCGGTTGTCAGGGCCTGGCTCAATCGGGGTTTGACCTCGTGGAATGACTCGCCGAGCACGCGGGTCAGGGCGGCAGCGGCGTCGGTGAGGGCGCGTGCTGCTGAGCCGAGATCCTCGGCGTCGGCGTTGGAGAAGCGGGGCTGATCGTCGGGCTGGTCTGCGGAGGACTTCTTGTTTCCCATGCCAGAAGGATACCACCTTGACAAGCCTGACCGGACAGTACATACTGACCGGTATGACTTACACTGACATCAGCGCTCCGGTTCTCGTCATCGATGACCTCTGGAAGCGCTTCCCAGGCAAGCAGGGAGTTCAGGCCAACGGCGGAATCTCCTTGACAGTAGGACCAGGCGAGGTCGTGGGCCTCCTTGGTCACAACGGAGCGGGGAAGACGACCCTCGTCAACTCGCTCGTGGGACTCGTACGTCCCGACAAAGGCTCGATCACGCTCGCGGGGATCGACGCCATCGTCCATCCGGAGCAGGCACGGCTGAGGGCGGCGGTCCAAGCGCAGACCAACGTCTCGATCGCGGGACTCACGCCGCGCGAGGCGGTGACGCTCGTGGGGCGGATCCGAGGTTTGGGCAAGAGCAAGGCGCGAGCCCGGGCCGACGAGCTCATGGTCGATCTCGACATCCAGGAGTGGGCGGACCGGCCGGCGAGCAAGTCCTCGGGAGGGATCGTTCGCATGGCGGCCTTTTGCATGGCGGCGGCGGCACCGGCTCCCTTGCATGTCTTCGACGAGCCGACGAACGACATCGACCCAGCTCGGCGCATCTTGTTGTGGCGGCAGGTGCGGGAGCTCGCGGATCGCGGAGGCGCCGTGCTCTTGGCCACGCACAACGTTCACGAGGCCGCGCAGACCGTTGACCGGGTGGTCATTCTCGGCCACGGCCGCGTGCTTGCCCAGGGGACGGTCGCAGAGATCGTCGCAAGGTGCGAGGTTGACGACCTCGAGGCCGCGTACCTCGTCCTCGCCGGAGCCGAGGAAGGGGGCGAATCATGAGTGTCGCTGAGGTTCGCCAAGCAGAATCGACCGGCCCACTCACGCAGGCTCGTCAGCCAGAATCGACTGGGCTGCTTCCGGGGGCTCGGCTCTCGATGGCTCGGGCGGTGCTCTTGCTCATCGAGTGGAACATCCGGCGAGAAAAGGCCATGTGGCCGCTCGTCATCGTGCTCCAGATTGGGCTGTCTTGCGCGGTGGTGCTGGGGTTCGGGCTCTATGTGGGGGATCCGCCGGAGCTCTTTGCGCGGTACCTCGCGACGGGAGCCGGGACCTTGACTCTCATCACGATCGCGATGGTGGTCGCTCCCCAGGCGGTGAGCCAGGCCAAGCTCGACGGGTCGCTGGCCTGGAAGAAGACCTGGCCAGTGCCGCGAGCGGCCTTCTTGATCGCCGACATCGGACTGTGGACTTTGATCGCCCTGCCGGGGTTCGCCATTGGAATGGCCGGAGGAGCGGTTCGCTACCACGTTGACCTCTCGCCGCAGCCGTGGGTGATCCTCGTCTTGCTGGCGATCGCCACGACGGCCGCATCCATCGGATACTCCTTTGCCGTGCTGCTCACCCCGGAGATCGCCCAGCTCGTCACCCAGGCGCTGACCTTCATCGTCCTGCTGTTCTCTCCTGTCTCCTTCCCGGCGGAGAGGATGCCGGGGTGGCTCCAGACCGCCCACGAGTTCCTTCCGATCGAGCCGATGGCGCAACTCATG
>WQYN01000098.1 GCA_009781225.1 Micrococcales bacterium
CCCTTGTGCTCTCCCCCAATGATCCTCGTCATGCGCGCTCCAAGACCCCTTCGCGGTCGGTCCCCAGTTGATCCGCCCCTCCTAGAACCGTAAGGCGACGACCCTTGTGCTCTCCACCGATGATCCTCGTCATGCGCGCTCCAAGACCCCTTCGCGGTCGGTCCCCAGTTGATCCGCCCCTCCTGGAACGGCGAGGCGGCGACCCTTGTGCTCTCCCCCAATGGTCCTCGTCATGCGCGCTCCAGGAACTCTTCGCGGTCGGCCAGCATTCGGTCCAGATGCGCTGAAAGAGAACGATGTCGCGACAGCGTTGGGTCTTCGGCAATCAGGGTCTCTGCCAGGGCGCGCGTTCTAACGATGAGGTCGGCGTCTCGGGTGACGCGCAGGAGCTTGAGGGCGCCGATCGTCCCGGTTTGACTCGTTCCCAGCACGTCGCCCTCGCGCCGCAGTTCTAGGTCCTTTTCTGCCAGGCGGAACCCGTCGCGGGTGGCGACCAGGGCGGCGAGGCGTTGAGCAGCGACGCTGTCCTCGGGGGCGCCGCTGACCAGGAGGCACACACCGGGCGCACTCCCCCTACCGATCCGGCCGCGGAGCTGGTGGAGCTGCGCTAGACCGAACCGGTCCGCATCCAGTACCACCATGGCTGTCGCGGCAGGCACGTCAATCCCCACCTCGATGACGACCGTAGCGACGACGATCGGCACGCTCCCTGAGGCGAGGGCCGCCATCGTGCGATCTTTGTCTTCGCTGCTCATGCGGCCGTGGAGCGTGCCAATCTCCAGGCCCGCGAGCGCGGGGTGCGCGGCCAGAGTGCGCGCGGTGTCCTCGACGTTGGCGAGCGGGCGCTGCTGGGCGGGCGTTGCGTCGGGCGGCTCAGTCTCCTCGGCAAGAAGGGTTTCGGCTTCTTGGGTGTCGGTCGCGATTCTTGGGCAGACGATGAAGGCCCTTCCGCCACGATTGATCTCCTCGCGGACGCGGTGCCAGGCTCGGTCAACCCAGGTCTGCTTGTCGGCGGGGACGAGGTGGGTGGTGACATCGGGGCGGCCGGCGGGGAGTTCGTCGAGGACGGAGACCTCTAGGTCGCCGAAGACGGTCATCGCAATGGTGCGTGGAATGGGGGTCGCCGTCATGACGAGGAGGTGGGGCGGGGTCGTGCCGCGGGTGCGCAGAACGTCGCGTTGCTCTACGCCGAAGCGGTGCTGTTCGTCGACTACCACAAGGCCTAGGTCGGCGAACTCGACGGGGTCTGAGAGGAGGGCATGGGTTCCGACCACGAGGTTCGCGGCGCCGGAGGCTAGGTCGTCGAGGACTCGACGACGGTTCGGTGCGTTCAGCGAGCCGGTGAGGAGGCGGACGGAGACGGAGGGAGGGGCTGGAAGGGGCGTGCCGTCATCGTGCGCGAAAAGGCCTTCCTGGGCTAGGGGGCCTAGGAGCGTGGTGATGGTGGCGAGGTGCTGGGTGGCGAGGATCTCGGTGGGGGCGAGAATGGCGGCCTGAACTCCGGCGTCGATGCACTGGAGTGCGGCGCGAAGGGCGACCACCGTCTTGCCGGAGCCGACGTCGCCTTGGAGGAGGCGGCGCATGGGGCGCGGGGTTGCCAGGGCTTCGGAGAGTTCGTCGCCGACGCGGCGTTGGGCGCTGGTGAGGGTGAAGGGGAGGGCTTCGTCGAAGCGGGCGAGGAGGCCGTCGGGAGTGGGCGGCCGGGGGGTGGCGCCTTGGGCTGCGGCGGCGGCGCGTCGGCGGGCAAGTGCGATCTGGAGAGTGAAGGCCTCCTCGAAACGGAAGCGCTTTCTGGCGCGGTGCCAGGACTCGGGGGCTTCGGGGAGGTGGACGGCGCGCAGGGCTTCGGCCAGGCCCATGAGGTGCTCGTGGTCGCGAATGTGCTGGGGGATGGGGTCGGGCAGGGAGGTGGGGGCGGTGTCGAGGAGGGTGCGAATGGCGGCGTGGATCTTCCACGACGCGAGTGATTGGCAGGCGCGGTAGATGGGGATGGGGCGGCCGGCTTGGAGGATCGCCTCGTCAATGGTGTCGTCAGTCGCCTCGTCTCCGAAGAGCTGGTAGGCGGGGTGGGTGAGCTGGAGGCGGCCCCGGTATTCGGAGACGATGCCGGTGAACAGGCCCTCGCGGCCGATGACCAGGCGTTTTAGGGCGTACTCGGCGGGCGGGAGGTTCTTGAAGAAGAAGGCGAGATCGATGCGGCCGCCTTCGTGGTCGGCTATGACGGCGGCAATCCTCAAGCCTTGGCCTGATTGGAATCGGTGGAGGCGGGCTTCGGCGACTCTCGCCAGGACGGTGACGTGTTCGCCGGGCTTGAGGACGGCGAGTGGGGTGAGGGCGCCGGGCTCGTCGTACCGGCGAGGATAGTGACGCAGGAGGTCGTCCACGGTTTTCAGGCCCAGGGTGGCAAAGCCCTTGCCTCCGCCCCCGGAAACCGCACGCTTGAGAGGACGCACGAGCCAGAGCGCGCCAGCCTGCTCCTCGAAACTCACAAGGTCTACTGTGCCATCTCCCGGGGACATCGGGTGGGTCGGCGTCACCGCGCCGGACACACCCGGTTAGCGGCGTGTAACGCCTTCAGCTACACCGTGGCACGCCCTCCCACGTAGGATCTCCATCAGGAGGTAGGCCATGGTCTCGACCACATTGTCGTCGCGGGGACAGATCGTCATCCCTGTGGACGTTCGCAGAGCCGCAGGTTGGAGCGCTGGGGACAAGATCCTGGTGACCACCAGCGAAGACGGCCAGGAAGTCCGCCTGCGCAAGCAGGAGTCACTGGACAAGACCGCCGCGCGACTGTCCCAGTACCTCACCCCCGGAACACCGCCGCTGATCGACGTCCACGGCTTCTATGACACCCGCTCCCCTAGGGTCTAGGCGCAGTCGCCGCCCACCCCTGTGACCTTCGGGTAGACTGTGGCGGTTGCCCATCGGCCCGGCATGCGGGCACGCGCACAGAACTAAGGAGAACGACCAGTGGCTTCCGTCTGCGATGTCTGCGGCAAGCGCCCGGGCTTTGGCTACAACGTCTCGCACTCGCACCGCCGGACCAAGCGCCGTTGGAACCCCAACATCCAGCGCGTTCGCACCAAGGTCAACGGCACCCCCAAGCGAGTCAACGCCTGCACCTCGTGCATCAAGGCGGGCAAAGTCGTCCGCGCACAGTAGGTTGCACCTGCACTCCTCCGCCGATCAGGGCGGTGGGTTCGCGCGCCCAACAGTCCTGCGCTTGGTCCCCCGCAACCGGCTACTTGGTGAGGTGGGAGGTTGGCTGGGGGCCGCCATCGTGCGCGGCTATCTCAGGCCGGGGGGACGCGCTAGGGCGAGGTCGATGAGCTCGGCGACGAGGTCTGCGTAGGGCCAGCCTTCTACGGCAAACATGCGCGCGTAGAGGGAGAAGGGGGTGAAGCCCGGCATCGTGTTGATCTCGTTGACGAGGATCTCGGGGTATGGGACGGGGCGGGTCGGGCCGTCGGGGTCGTAGAAAAAGTCGACCCGGGCCAGGCCCTCGGCGCCGATGGCTTCGAAGGCTTCGACCGCCATCGTGCGGATTGTGTCGCTGACGTATTCGGGGAGCTGAGCAGGGCAGATGAGTTCGACGGCGTTCTCGTCGCGGTACTTGGCGTCGAAATCGTAGAAGTCGTGGCCGGCGATGACGCGGACCTCGCCGGGGTGAGAGGCGAAGGGACGCTCGCCGCTGCGGGCGCCGAGGACGCCACATTCGAGTTCTCGGCCGGTGACCGCTGCCTCGACGATGACGCGGGGGTCGAAGGTGCCGGCGTGGCGGATGGCGGCGTCGAGACCGTCAGGGGAGGTGACGCGGGTGATTCCTAGCGAGGAGCCCGCGCGGGAGGGTTTGACGAAGAGCGGGAAGTCGAGTTCGTCGGTGGCGGCGTCAACCTCGTCGGGAGTGCCATTCCACAGGCGGGCGTCGACGGCGTGGGCGGGGGCGGTGGGGAGGTCGGAGGCGGCGAAGTGCTCCTTCGCGGTGATCTTGTCCATCGCGGTCGCGCTGGCGAGGACGCCGGAGCCGACATAGGGGAGGTCGAGGAGTTCGAGGGCGCCCTGGATGGTGCCATCTTCGCCGTAGGGGCCGTGGAGCAGGGGAAAGACGACGTCGATGGTGGCAAGGGGAAGGATGCGGCCGTCGCGGATCACGCGAAAGGTCGTGTCGCCGGCCTGGGAGGGGAGGATGACCTCGGGGCCCGTGGAGGGGACCTCGGGGAAGCCGCCGTCGGGGGCGATCTCCCAGGAGGCGGGGTCCGGGTCGGCGAGGACCATGCGGCCTTGGCGGGTAATGCCGATGGGGGTGATCTCGAAGCGGGCGGGATCTAGGGCCCGCATGATCCCTCCGGCGGCGATGCAGGAGATGGAGTGCTCGCCGGATCGGCCGCCGAACATGAGGGCGACCTTGGTGGGGGGGAAGGGAGCTGGGGCGGGGTGCGGAGACATCGTCGCGAGTTTATCGCGGCTCGCTGGGGTTCCGGCGCGCCTGTTGCGCCGGCGCGGGTCAGGGGCGGGCGCGGGTGGCCCAGAAGGCTACGGCGGCGGCGGCCGCGACGTTGAGGGAATCGACGCCGCCGGCCATTGGGATGCGGACGGCTGCGTCGGCGAGGTTGACGGAGTGGGGGGTGAGGCCGTGGCCTTCGGTTCCCAGGAGGAGGGCGAGCCGGTCTTTGGGTCCAAGGCGCTCGGCAAAGACATCGAGGTCCGTGGCGGTTTCGGTCAGGGCCATGGCGGCGATCGTGAAGCCTTGGTCTCTCAGGAGATCGAGGGCCTGGGGCCACGGCTCGATCCGGGTCCAGGGGACTTGGAAGACCGTGCCCATGGAGACGCGGACGGAGCGTCGATAGAGGGGGTCGGCGCACCGCGGGGAGACCAGGACGGCGTCAACTCCCAGGCCAGCGGCCCCGCGGATGATCGCGCCGACGTTCGTGTGGTCAACGATGTCTTCGAGGATGACGATTCTCTTGGTGCCGCGGAGCACGTCGTCGAGCGCGCGGAGCGGGGGTCTTTCCATCGCGGCGATGGCGCCTCGGTGGACGTTGAACCCAGCGATCGCGCGGAGGATTTCGCGGTCACCAATGTAAACCGGCACGTCAGGGCCTACGGCGGCCAGAACGGGTTGCAGTCGCTCCAGCCAGAGTTCGCTGGTGAGCAGGGACCGCATCTTGCATCTGGCGCCCACCGCGCGCTCGATCACCTCGGCACTTTCGGCCATGAAGAGCCCCCGCTCCGGCTCGATCCGACGGCGCAGCGTGATGTCCTTCAACGCCCGGTAGTCCCCCAGGCGAGGGTCGGCGGGATCGGTGATGGGGATCTGCACGGAGTTGATCCTCCCACTGCGGGGGGCTTAGGTGGCTTGGCCGGCGAATTGGGCGTTGTAGAGGCGGGCGTAGGCGCCTTCGGCGGCTAGGAGCTCGCGGTGGGTGCCTTGCTCGACGATGTCACCGTGTTCCATGACGAGGATCCGGTCGGCGTCGCGGATCGTCGACAGACGGTGGGCGATGACGAAGCTCGTCCTCCCGGAGCGCAGTTTCGCCATGGCTCGCTGGACCAGGACCTCCGTGCGGGTGTCCACCGAACTCGTCGCCTCGTCGAGGATGAGGATGGACGGGTCAGCGATGAACGCGCGGGCGATCGTCAGTAGCTGCTTCTCCCCCGCCGAGATCCCGCCGCCGTCCTCGTCGACAACGGTTTCGTAGCCGTCGGGAAGAGCGTGGACAAATCGATCTACGTAGGTGGCCTTGGCTGCGGCGAGCACCTCATCGTCGGTTGCGTCCAGGCGACCGTAGCGAATGTTTTCCTTGATCGTGGACTCGAAGAGCCAGGTGTCTTGGAGGACCATTCCGGTATGGGAGCGGATGGCGTCGCGCGCCATCGTGCGGGTGTTTATGCCGTCTAGACGGATGGTGCCGCTTCGGATTTCGTAGAAGCGCTCGATTAGGTTGACAAGCGTCGTTTTCCCCGCGCCAGTCGGACCGACGATGGCGATGGTTTGGCCCGGCTTGACCGTCAGGTTGAGGCTCTCGATCAGTGAGATGGACGGGTCGTAGGAGAAGCTCACGTTCTCGAACTCGACTTGTCCGTCGACGGTCGCAAGTTCCGAAGCGGGGGACGGGTCGGGCGACTGCTCTTCCGCGTCCAGCAGCTCAAAGACTCGCTCGGCCGAGGCGACGGCGGACTGCAACAGGTTCATCATTGAGGCAATTTGGGTAATCGGCTGGGTGAAGGTCCGCGAGTACTGGATAAACGCCTGGACGTCGCCGAGCGACATGGTCCCGGAGGCGACGCGCAGGCCGCCCAGCACGGCGATCGCGACATAGCCGACGTTGGAGACAAACCCCATGACCGGCTGGATCACCATGGAGATGAACTGCGCTTTGAAGCTCGCCTCGTACACCTCGGTGTTCTTCGAATGGAAATCCGACTCCATTGATGGTTGCTGTCCGAAGACCTTGACCAGCTCGTGCCCGGTGTAGACCTCTTCGATCAGGCCGTTCAGTTCGCCCGTCGCCTTCCACTGGCGCATGAACTGCGGGCGCGAGCGCTTGGCAATAAGGGCCGTGACCACCGCCGCCACCGGGATTGTGAAAATCGCCACCAGGGTAAGCAACGGCGAGATTGTCAGCATCATAATGAGCGTGCCGATGACCGTGCACACCGAGTTGATGAGCTGCATTGAGGTCTGTTGGAAAGTCTGGGCGATGTTGTCAATGTCGTTTGTGACGCGGGAGAGAATCTCGCCGCGAGGCTGGTGGTCAAAGTAGGACAAAGGCAGCCGGGAAAGCTTGTCCTCCACCTCACCACGCATCCGGTAGACGGTCCGGTTGACCACGACAGTCAAAACCCGCCCCTGGATGTAGCCCAGGAGCGCCGAGACCACGTAGATCGAAAGGACACCGATCAGGATCCGCCCCACCGTCCCGTAATTGATGCCAATCCCCGGGGTGAAGTTCATCGAGTCGAGCATGTCGGCCATCTTGGCCTCGCCCTTGGCTCGCATCCCCTCGATGAGCTGGTCTTTCGAGACTCCGGCCGGCATCCGAGCTCCCATGAACCCGGAGAAGACCTCAGTGGTCGCCCGCCCCAGGATCTTCGGGCCCAGCACCCCCGCTGCTGTCGAGGCGACCGCCATGATCAGGGCAAAGATGAGTCGCAGCCGCTGGGGTCGCAGCCATCCGGCCAGGCGCGCTCCCGAGGCGCGGAAGTTCTTCGCCTTCTCGGTGGGCCGGCCGCCGCCGTGGAATCCGCCTCGTCTCCCCCGGCCTCCCCGAGGTCCTGGCGCGGTCATGCCGCCACCTCCTCTTCGGAGAGCTGGGAGTAGACGATCTCGGAGTAGGTCGGGCAGGTCTTCATCAGCTCGCGATGCGTGCCCGCCCCGACAATCCGCCCCGCCTCGAGCACCAGAATCTGGTCGGCTCCCATAATCGTCGACACTCGTTGAGCGACGATGACGACGGTCGCCCCCTGCGTGACCGGCCCCAACGCCGCGCGCAGCTTGGCATCGGTAGCGAAGTCTAGGGCGGAGAAGGAGTCGTCAAACAGGAACACACTCGGTTTTCGCACCAGAGCCCGCGCGATCGCCAACCGCTGACGCTGCCCCCCAGAGAGGTTAGTCCCACCCTGGGCGACCTCGGCCTCCAAACCTCCGTCAAGCTCTTCAACGAACCCCCGCGCCTGGGCGATGTCGAGCGCGTGCCAGAGCTCGTCATCGTTCGCATTTTGGTTGCCAAAGCGCAGGTTGGAGGCGATGGTGCCGCCGAAAAGGTAAGGAGTCTGGGGGACGTAGCCGATGTGCTCCCAGACCGTCTGAAGGGCCGCATCCTTCACGTCCGCACCGCCGACCAGGACGGCGCCCGAGGTCGCGTCGAAGAGGCGCGGGATGAGCTTGAGGAGCGTTGTCTTGCCCGAGCCGGTCCCGCCGACGATGGCGAGTGTCTGGCCTGGGTGGGCCTGGAAAGTGACGTCGTGGAGGACCGGTTCCTCGGCGCGGGGGTAGCGGAAGGTGGCACCCTGCATCGCGAGCTCTCCGGGGTTGGGGAGCGTGGTCAAGGCGCCTTCCGCCTGTGTGACGGAGGTTTGGGTGTCGAGAACCTTGGTGATGCGGTCAGCGCTGACCTGGGCGCGCGGGAGGAAGAAGAGCATCATCGAGGCCATCATCACGGCCATGAGAATCTGCATGAGGTAAGCGATGAAGGCGACGAGCGAGCCCGGCTCCATCGCCCCCGCCCCGACGCGGTGGCCGCCGAACCACAGGACCGCGACCGAGGAGAGGTTCATCACGAGCATGACCACGGGGAACATGAGGCTGAACAGGCGGCCGACCCGGATGTTGAGGCCGCGAAGGCGCGTGTTGACCGTATCGAACCGCTCGGCCTCGAAGCGATCGCGGACAAAGGCGCGGATGACGCGCACGCCCGTGATCTGCTCGCGCAGGACTCGGTTGACCGAATCGGTGGTCTCTTGCACGCCTCTGAACAGGGGCGACATGGTTCTCATGACGAGGCCGAGGAGGACGGCGAGGACGGGGATGATGACGAGCAGGAGGCCGGAAAGCGCGACGTCGTGCCGCAGCGCCATGATGACACCGCCGATCCCGATCATGGGCGCGGAGATGAGGATAGCGAGCCCCATGAGGACCAGCATTTGGATTTGCTGGACGTCGTTCGTGGTGCGCGTGATGAGTGAGGGGGCGCCGAAGCGGGCGACTTCACGCGCGGAAAACGTCTGGACCTGGGCAAATACCCGGTCGCGGACGTCGCGGCCAAAGCTCATCGCGGTGCGCGCGGCGTAGAAGGTCGTGACGATCGCGCAGATCACCTGCCCGAGCGACACCGCAAGCATCACCCCGCCGGTGCGCCAGATGTAGGCCGTGTCGCCCTGGGAGACTCCGTTGTCGATGATGTCGGCGTTGAGCGTGGGAAGGTAAAGTGTGGTCACCGCGTTGATCGCCTGGAGGATCAGGACGAGGTAGATCGCCCCCTTGTACGGACGCAGCACGGTCCGCAACAGCTTGAGCAGCATGATCTCCTCTTGGGTGGAGCGTGTCGTGGGCGGCGGGGTCGGGGCGCCTTGGACATCCTAGGGGGTCGTGGGGGGGTGGCCTGGCTGGTTGGTGTGGGGGTTTTGTAGGAGATGGACGATGACGGAGCCTGGGTTAGGGGGAATCGCGGGTTCGCCTCCGGTTCGGGGTCGCTGGGAACCGTCTTTGAGATGAGTGGGCCTGTAGTCTGGGGTGATGACTCCAAGGCCGATGCGTGTCCTGCTTTCTTGTCTGCTGGTGGTTGGTCTGGGGGTGGTGTGTGCGCCGGTGGTGGGGGCGGCTCCTGTGGTGTCGCCGGGGTCGGGTCCACTTGGTGGGGGGACGACGGTCA
>WQYN01000099.1 GCA_009781225.1 Micrococcales bacterium
CCAGACCACGAGGGTCTACTACTCCGACGGCAGCACCCTCATGGGTGAGTTCGCGGTCCAAAACCGCCAGATTGTCGACATCGAGACCCTGCCTCCCCACGTGGGCCAAGCCGTGGTCGCCGCGGAAGATCGCACCTTCTGGAACAACTCAGGTGTTGACCCGGTGGCCCTGGGCCGCGCCTTCGTCCACAACCTGAGGGGAGGGCCCCGCCAGGGGGGATCAACCATCACCCAGCAGTACATCGAACGCTACTTTGTCGGAAACACGACAACCGACCTCAAGGGCAAGTTCAAGGAGGCCGTCCTCGCAGTCAAGGTGACGAGAAGCCAGGACAAGAACAGCATCCTCGGCGGCTACCTCAACACGATTTACTTCGGACGAGGCGCCTACGGAATCCAAACTGCCGCCCGCGCCTACTTCGGTGTCGACGCCAAAGACCTCACCATCTCCCAAGCTGCGCTTCTAGCAGGAGTGATCCCCGCGCCATCGGCCTGGGATCCTGCCGTCAACGAGGAGATGGCGAGGAGCCGCTGGGCCTACGTGCTTGACGGAATGGTCCAGATCAACGCGATCACGCAAGAGGAAAGAGACGCTCAGACATACCCCGAGGTGATCGCACCAAAGGTCGCCAATCTTTACGGAGGCACGCGCGGATACCTCCTCCAGATGGTGCGCCAGGAGCTGACCGGCCCCGGAGGCCTCACGGAAGACCAGCTGGACGCGGCGGGCCTGACCATCACAACGACCATCAACCGCGCCTGGCAGCACGCCGCAGTCCGAGCCGTGAAGGACCTTCCCTCCGACCGTCCCGAGAACCTCCACGTCGCCGCCGTCTCGCTCGACCCCGAGAGCGGCGCCATCCGTGCCTTGTACGGAGGAGCGGATTTCATCGCCCGCCAGCACAACGCCGTCACCCAGGACATTGCCCAGGCAGGCTCGACCTTCAAGCCGATCACCCTGGCAGCGGCTTTGGAAACCGGTGACTTTCATCTGGCCGATTGGTACTCTGGGGAATCCCCGATGAAGATCCACGACTGGAAGGTCAAGAACCTGGGCAACACGTCGTACGGCCAAATGACTCTCCTTCGCGCGACGATGGACTCGGTCAACACGGTCTACGGCCAGCTCAATGATGAGATTGGCGGCGAAGCAACCCGACAGACCGCCATCGCCGCCGGCATCCCCGCCGACACGCTCGGTCTCGACTCTGACCTGACAAACGTCCTGGGCACCGCCTCGCCCCACCCCCTCGACGTCGCCACCGTCTACGCCACCTTCGCCGCGCAGGGCGTGCGCCACACCCCGCACATCGTCGCCTCCGTCACCACCCCCACCGGCGACGTCCTCTACACGGGCGCCACCCAGGGAGAACGCGTCTTCGCCAAGCGCACGATGGCGGAACTCACCTACGCCTTGACGCAGGTCGTCGAGGGGGGCACCGGTACCAAGGCCCTGGGACTGGGACGCCCCGCAGCGGCCAAGACGGGAACCTCCGAGGAGCACCGCTCCGCCTGGTTTGTTGGCTACACACCCCAAGTCGCTACCGCCGTTGCTTTCTACCAAGAAGGCGAGAACGGCACCGCCGTCGAACTCACGGGCTTCGCAGGACGCGATGTCATCAACGGTGGAGATCTCCCTGCTCAGGTGTGGGTTGACCTCATGGTCGCCGAGCACGAAGGGCTCGACGTTGAGGAGTTCCCTGCGCGACCTAAGGAGGAGGTGGCGAGATCGCAGACCACGCCCGCGACGCAGCCAGCCCCGCCGCCTGCGCCCTCGCCCACCGAAGAAGCGCCTACCCCTGAACCGACGCCTGAGGAGAGTGAGGAGCCTGAGGAGGAACCGCCATCGTTCACACCCTTACCGAGTGTGACGGCCACGCCGGAGCCTGAGCCGACACTGCCCGAAGCCACGCCCACGGCCACGCTGCCTGCGACGATCGAGCCGGCGCGGGCGCTTGTGGGCCGGCGGGAGGTGGGGTCATGGGTCTGATGCGACGCGCCCGTCTTGTGGTGGGGCTGGTGAGCGCCATGGCGGTCCTTGGTTCGGGACTGGTGGGGGCGGGGGCCGCGTCGGGAGTCCCTGTCGTTGCGGTGCGCCAGACCACGAAGGTCAAGCGGCTGGAGGCGCGTGTCAAGCAGGTCGTGGCCAACGAGATTCGCGTCGCGTGGCCCAAGCTGAAGAAGAAGACGACGTTCCGGGTCGAGGTGTTCAAAGACAAGAAGATGACCAAGCGGGTGTTCAAGAAGACCACGACCAAGACGGCGATGTGGGTCCGCTCGGCCAAGGTCAAGGAGAACAAGAAGTACTACCTGCGAGTCAAGACGGTGGGACGGCGGAAGAACCTAAAGTCCGCGCGGCTTGTGGCCACGACCGGGTATCGGACTCCGGCGGTCCCTCAGGGCTTGAGCGTGAAGCCCATCTCGCCTTCGGAGATTTCCCTGTCGTGGAACCCGGCGGACCTGGCCAAGAAGTACGAGATTCGCCTGTCGAAGACACCGTTCGGGAGCCCGACCTGGACGGCACGGACCAAGGCGACGGCGATTGAGAGCTTGACGATCAACCCGGCGGTCATGGGAGTCGGCCGGCTCTTTTTTGTCCGCGTGGCCTCGGTGCGCGGGACCGAAGTCTCAGCCCCGACAGGGTTTCGGGCGACGGCGCTCCTCCCGCCTGTCTCGGGGCCGGTCGTGTTCACGACGGTCGTGGGGTCCTACAACGTGCTGAGGCGAGATGCCAAGGATGGGCTGGGACGCAGCTTCTACGAGCGGGTCGAGCTCCTGGCCAAGCGGATCAAGAAGTGGGAGATCGCGGCGGTTCAGGAGACGACGAACGCGATGTATGAGGGGGCTCGTCCCGTTGAGGTTCTCGCAGCTCAAGCGGGCTTGGCGGTGTCCCGCGACCCGGTGACAAACCTGGCCTGTGCCCGACACTCGGATCATGTTCTGTACCAGGCCAAGGTCTATGCCTTGGAACGCTGTGGCGAAATGTCCCTGGTGGGAGACCCGACAACCGCGCGCTGGGCGGCGTGGTCGGTGCTGACCCACCAGGCGACAGGAGCGAGAGTCTTTGTGGTCGGCGCCCATCTGACCGCAGGGGGTGGCAGTGGCCGAAACACCATTCGCTTGAGTCAAACCGATCAGATGGTCAAGGAGATTGCGGACCTCAACACCGACACTCTCCCGGTCATCCTCATGGGCGATCTCAATGAGGCGCTGATAGACGCGCCTGTGACGGTCTCCGTTGCCCTGGCGAACGCGGGCTACGCCCCCACCGACCTCATCGCCACGACGAGGGACAACATCTCCTCCCCGACCTTCCACGACTTCCGCAAGCCAAGCTACGTCGACGCGAGGATCGACTACATAGCGATCAGCGCTCAGGTCTCAGCGACCCACTTCGGCGTCGTGGTGGAAAGCGAAAAAAAGGCCCCATCCGATCACTACCCGATCACGGCAACCCTCGAGGTCCACTGAGGTGCGGTCGGGGTGAGTGTCGACTTGTCCCGCGTTGGAGTTCTCGCGACTGGTACGGTTCCCCCGTGGTTGCGGGAGACAACCGGAAGTCTGGTGGCGCGCCTGGGGTGACGTCTGCGTGGAAGTGGGCGCGAGCAGGGGGTCCCTTGGGCGGGGTGGGGTTGCGGTGGGCGATGGGGTTCGTCTTTGTTGTTGCTGTGGGGGCCCGTCTGGGGATGATGCTGGGTGGGGGCAGGGTGTTCACTCTCGTGTCGAACGACGAGTGGGTCCATGTGGGGGGCGCGGAGACGATGCTGCATGGGCTTTTGCCCTACCGGGACTTCACGTTCTTGCATCCGCCGGGGATTCTCCTGGCCCAGGTGCCGACGGCCCTGCTGTCTCGGGTGGTGGGCGAGATGGCGGCGGTCAACGTCGCGCGGGTTTTCGTGGTGATTCTCTCCTCAGCGTGCGCCGCGATGATCGTGTGGGTGTGTCGGGAGCTTGGCCTAGTGGCGGCGGTTGTCGGTGGGTTGTTCTACGCAGTGTGGATCTCAGAGGTCATTGCGGATGCTGGGGTGAAGCTGGAGCCGTTCTACAACGCAGCAATCCTGGCGGCTCTGATCGGTGTCAATACGCTGGCTCGGCGAAGAACGGCCGTGTGGATGGGGGTACTCCTGGGGTTGGCGTGCACCCTCAAGGTGGCGTGTGTTGTTCCTGCTGGGGCGGTGGTGTTGTTCATCGCCTTCGCGCGCTCGCGTCGGCTGGCAGCGTGGGCTGCTGGGGGGGGGGTCCTGGCTGCCGGCCTGGTGACCGTGCCCTTTGCTGTGCGTGCCCCCCGGGCCTTCGTGGAGCAGGTGTTGTTGACCCATGGGAGCCGTCCGATCAAGGACACCTCGATCCGCAACGGTCTGGGTCCCTTGGGTTCGCTTCCGCTGGGAGTGGAGTTGGTGGGGATCGCGATCCTAGGAGTTGGCGTTCTGGGGTGGCTGCTATGGCGGGCTCGAACGGCAACCGGGTTGGCCGCGACCGGCCTGCTCTGGGCTGTTTTTGGCGTCGCTGCGATGACCATGCTGGCGATGCTGCCAACCCACTACGACTACTACGAGGCCATCCTCACCGGATCCCTGGCGGTGGGGGCCGCGTGGCTGGCGGGGTGGGCGGTGGGATCGATTCCACGCAGGGTCCACCCGCGACAGGTGGTGGCTGCCGCCTTCGCGGTCCTGCTCTTTGTTGGCCTCTTCCGACCCCGGCCTTTGCTGTGGAAGGACGTCACCACCTGGCAGGATGGGCTGACGGTTTCCCAGGCTCGGCAGGCCATGCCCGTAGCGGGGCAGGACGTCGCCACCGGGCAGGACGGATTGGCCACGTCATTGGGGCAACAGGTGGTGCCTCGTACCGACGGCTGTGTCTTCACGGCGGGGACCAAGCTCCAGATTGCCACCAACCAGCTCCGGAAGGCTCTTGACCGCCGCTGCTTCATCCCTGTGGATCCCGGCGGAATGCAGCTGGTGGAACATGCTGGCTTCCCCCTGCCAGAGGCCCGCCGCCTGGGGACTCTGCCGACAGTTGCCGACGTGCTTGCCGCAGGAATGGACCACGCCCAGTACGTGGTCACCGAGCCACCCCCCCGCTCCTACGGACTGTGGACCGGCCTCCCCAAACGTGCCGACTCAGGCGACGAGATCGAACTGGTTTCCCAGACGGAACACCTCGCGGTATGGCGCCTACCACCCCCACCGAGCTAGGTCCGGCATCGTCGGCGAAGGGTACTAGGTGCCCAATGGATCGGGTATCAGGTGCCCAACGAAATGGGTATCAGATGCCCAACGAAATGGGTATCAGGTGCCAAACGGTGGGCTTGACCAGCTTGAAGGTGATAGGGTTCTGCTCGTGACTGACATGGCGTCTGACGACTACCGACCTCGTGTGATTGACGCTCAGATCGAGGACTACCTCCGTGCGTTTGGCGGGATCGTCATAGAGGGCGCCAAGTGGTGCGGAAAAACCTGGACCGGCCGCCACCACGCGGCGTCGGCAGTGCACTTGGATGACGACACGACGCGCGAACGGGCTGAACTAGAGCCAAGGGGTGTTCTGGCGGGCCCGAAGCCACTTCTCGTTGACGAATGGCAAGAGGTCCCCAGAGTCTGGGACGTCGCTCGCCGGATGATCGACGACGCCTCCGGCAAGGGGCACTTTCTTCTGACTGGCTCGGCTGTGCCGCCGCTGGAAGCGACGAGGCATTCGGGCACCGGACGATTCGCTCGCCTCCGCATGCGGCCAATGTCGCTGTTCGAGACTGGTGACTCGACGGGAGCGGTGTCCCTGGCTCGTCTCCTCGCCGGCGAGCAGATCGAGCCGAGGGCTGCTGGTCTGGCCTACTCGGAGGTCGTTCGGCTGATCTGCCGAGGTGGGTGGCCGGTTTCGGTGGGTGAGCCTGATGACGTGGCGCTCAAGGTTCCGGCGCAGTACCTGACTGCCGTGGCAGAATCCGACGTCTCACGAGTTGACGGCGTGGCCCGGAATCCGACCAAGGTTAGCCAGGTCCTGGCATCGCTCGCCCGAAATACAGCCACGTTGGCGACGCTTGGCACCATCCACTCTGACGTGGCAGGCCAAGACGGAAGTGCGGAGTCGGTGTCGCGTGAGTCGGTGCGCAGCTATCTCTCTGCCCTTGAACGCATCTTCGTTATCGAGGACCTGCCTTCGTGGCGCTACGAGCTGCGGTCGCGAAGCCAACTGCTCGCTGCGCCCAAGCGGCACTTTGTCGACCCCTCCCTTGCGGTGGCCGCCCTCGAAGCTGATCCGGAGTCGTTGATCGCCGACCCGAAGACCACGGGTTTCCTATTCGAGTCTCTCTGCGTCCGCGACCTGCGCGTTTACGCTCAGGCTAACGATGGAAAGGTCGTTCACTACCACGACAACGGAGACCTCGAGGCCGACGCGATCGTGACTGCTCGCGGCGGCAGGTGGGGTGCAGTCGAAGTCAAGCTGGACTGGAAGCGAGCCGACGAAGCCGCGGCGAGTCTTCTGAGGTTGAAGCACAAGCTCCAAGGTCAAATCGCTGATCCGTCCTTCCTCATGGCCCTGACCGCCACTGGCGCTGTCGCGCACACCCGTGACGACGGCGTCCACGTTGTCCCCATCGACTCTCTAGGACCGTGAACCGCAGCGGAACCCAGACCGCCCCAACGTTAATCGGGAAGGGCTGAGAGGGGTTGATTAGTACACGCAAGGAGTGATGGGTGCCCAACGAAATGGGTATCAGGTGCCCAACGAAATGGGTATCAGGTGCCAAACGGCGGGCTTGACCTGCGGGAACGGTGGAGGGTGGGAGGAGGTCCGGCAGCGCGGGGGGGGGTGGGGTTGGCGGAGGTGGTAGGCTAGGGCGTTCGTTTGACGGGCGGGAGTCGCCTGCTCGTTGGATGCGACGACGCAATGGGGGTCCGAGGACCCCCGGCCCTCCTGCCACGGAAGGACCGTGGCCGTGCCAGACCATAGGAGGTGGGGTTCACTGATGCGTCCCTATGAGCTGATGATCATCCTCGATCCCGATGTGGAAGAGGGTGTCGTCGCCCCCACGATCGACCAGTTCCTCGCTGTTGTCACAGGTGACGGAGGAACGATCGACAACATCGACATCTGGGGCAAACGCCACATGGCCTACGAGATCAAGAAGAAGGAGGACGGCATCTACGCCGTCGTGACCTTCACCTCGACACCCGCGACCGCCCAGGAACTGGACCGGCAACTCGGGCTCAACGAGACCGTTCTGCGGACCAAGCTGCTGCGAGCCGACGCGCGCAAGTAGCCGCAATCACCCACGAAGGAGCACTGCCATGGCAGGCGACACTCTCATTACCGTGATCGGGAACCTCACCGGAGACCCCGAGCTTCGTTTCACACCATCGGGGGCCGCGGTCGCTAACTTCACCATTGCCTCGACGCCGCGTCAGTTCGACCGCCAGTCCGGCGAGTGGAAGGACGGGGACACCCTGTTCATGCGGTGTTCGATCTGGCGTGAGGCGGCCGAAAACGTGGCCGAGACTCTGTCCAAGGGCATGCGCGTCATCGCCCAAGGTCGACTCACCCAGCGGACCTATGACACCCGCGAGGGGGAGAAGCGCACCGTCTTCGAGATGCAGGTCGACGAGGTCGGGCCATCCCTGCGGTATGCCTCAGCCCAAGTCCAGCGAACCCAGCGAGGCGGCCAGCAAGGCGGCTACTCTGGCGGCGGTGGCTACTCTGGCGGCGGCCAGGGCGGCGGCCAAGGCGGCGGGTACTCGGGCGGCCAGGGCGGCGGCTACTCGAGCGGCCAAGGCGGCGGATATTCCGCTAACCAGGGCCAAGCGCCAGGTGGGCAGCAAGGATTCACGAACGCTCCGCCATCGTCCGCAGGGGGCGATGATCCCTGGGCCCAGCCGGGCATCTCGGGGGCCGGCGACGACGAGCCCCCCTTCTAGACCTCACGAAGAACTGGCCGTCGTGCGCGGCGGCCCCACCACCAAGGAGACTTTCCGATGGCCAAGCCACCGATTCGCAAGCCAAAGAAGAGGACGAACCCGCTTCGCGTCGCCAAGGTCGAGGAGATCGACTACAAGAACACGACGCTGCTGCGCAAGTTCATCCAGGACCGAGGCAAGATCCGTGCCCGGCGCGTGACCGGCGTGTCCTGCCAAGAGCAGCGCGCGATCGCCCGCGCCGTGAAGAACGCCCGCGAGATGGCCCTTCTGCCGTACTCGACGACGGCCCGCTAAGAGAGGAATGAGATGGCCAAGCTGATTCTGACCCACGAGGTCACAGGCCTCGGCGAAGCGGGCGATGTTGTCGAGGTCAAGGACGGGTACGCCCGCAACTACTTGCTGCCGCGAAAGCTCGCGACCCCCTGGACCAAGGGCGGCGAGCGTCAGGTTGATGAGATTCGTCAGGCGCGTCGGGCGCGTGCGCTGGCCACGGCAGAGGATGCCGAGGCAGCGGCTGCCCATTTGGCCGAGCTGTCCGTGCGTGTCGTTGCGAAGGCTGGGTCAACCGGCCGGTTGTTCGGCACCGTGACGACCGCCGACGTGGCGGCTGCGGTGGTCGCGGCCGGCGGGCCGAAGCTTGATCGCCGGAAGATTGAGCTCCCCGGCCACATCAAGGCGGTCGGCGACTACCAGGCGCGAGTCCGTCTGCACGACGCCGTCCAGGCGCGGATTCCCTTCACCGTCTCCGCAGGCTAGGAACCGAGTTCGGTTAGCTCCCTAGACTAGGTCTGCCTCGACGTCGGCGGCGCTGGCTTGGGCTACTGCCGTCATCTGCGCGTCCCAGAACCGCCGTACCTCTGTGTACGGAATGCGATGGCGGTTTCCTGTCCTCAGAGCACGTATCTCACCGTTGGCAATCAGTCGAGAGACTGTGGAGCGCGAAACCATCAGCCGACGCGCGGCCTCCTCCGGTGTCAGAAGCTTCGGTTCGGTGCTGACCATGACGGTCTGTCCCGACCGTGCGGCCTCACGAACGACCTCAAGGAGGGCGTCTGCCCACTTCGCGCGGGTCGGGTCTGTCTGCAGTGCCTCGGGCTGAAGGGTCAACACGGGAGTACTCACCGGTCGAGCGTACCACTCGACTGCGCGGTAAAACAGCCGTAGGTGTGCAGGGCGTAGGCGCACCTGATCGACGCCGGGTTAGGGGAGGGGGAGGGCTAGGGCTTGGGCTATGGCTTGGTGCATGTCTAGGTAGCGGTAGGTGCCTTGGCGGCCGCCGAAGTAGACGGGGGCATCTTTGGTGGGTCGGAGAAGGGGGGGGTCGGTCGTGGGTTGGGGGTTGCGGGTGGGGGGGGGGGGGGGGGGGGAG
>WQYN01000100.1 GCA_009781225.1 Micrococcales bacterium
CCGGTCCTGCGGGCGGCCTCTAGCAGCGTGAACGTCCCAAGCAGGTTGGAGTCCACAAAGGGTCGTGGCTCTCGCAGCGAGTTGTCGTTGTGGGATTCGGCCGCAAAATGGACGATGGCGTCACTCGCCTCCGCCAGACGCGTCACCGTGGGGGCATCGGTCACGTCTGCTTCAACGAAGGTCAGGCGTTGTGCGTCGATTCCGTTGAGGTTTCCTCGGTTGCCGGCGTAGGTCAGCTTGTCGACGACGGTGATCGTGTGGTCGGTTGTCCGGGCGAGGTGGTGGCAGAAGTTGGCTCCGATGAAGCCGGCCCCGCCGGTGACAAGGAGTCTCACGGTTCATTACCTAAGGCAGACGAAACATCGGCGCCAGCTTCCAGGCGCTTCACCGCGTGCATCGTCTCGACGATCCAGATCTGCTGGTCGGTGACACGCGCCAGGATCGTAGCCGTCTGCAAGGTTCGCTCCTCAGCCTCTTCGCGGAGCTCTCTGAGCTTGGCCTCCAGTTTCCCGTCTAGGGCGTCGACCCTCCTACTGCTTCGACCGGCGATCCGTTGGACTCGCCGAAGGCGTCCGTCTGTGCGCCCGATAAGCTCGACCGCCAACGCTCCCGTTGCCAAAACAAGCGCACACAGGCAGCCGACGGCAACCTGCCAGCAGCTCGCGACGCAGCCCGCAACTCCGCCCGCGGCAAGCACGGCGAGCGCCGCCTGGGCCAGCCGAGTCTTGCGAGGTCCCACTCTCACGTCAGTTCACGTCCTCTCTTGCAGGTTCCATCTCTGCGATTCCGCTGGTGAACGCTTCGATTTCGGCCGGGATGACGGTTTCGTCCCCCCTCTCTTCTCTTGCCCTGATCGCTGCCGCCCGCGACTTCTGCACAAAGAGGTCCGGGTGGAGGTACAAGTCTCTGATGGCGTCGGCGACTCCCGCATGGTCCTCTGGCGTTGCCTGATACCCCTCGGTACTCGAGAGGAAGTCTGGTGTCCCGCCGACAGCCGAGGTCACTGGGACCATTCCCGTTGCCATGGCTTCGCAGCGGGAAACGCTCTGGCCGTCCATTCTCGCAGGGGCCAGGAGGATCCCGTGCTGGTCCATCACGGCCGCCATTTCGGTCTGCGTCAGGAACCGGTCGGCCACCGTCACGTTTGGATGCTCGTGAAGCGGAGCTGTCAGCTCAGCAAACATCGGTCCGCGGCCCATAACGGTGAACCTCAGGTCGCCGAACCACTCCTCTTCTGACAACTCGAGGATCGCCTTGACCGCCAGGTCGTTTGCGTAGGTCGCCGAGACGAAAGGCCGGATGAGCAGAATGTGCTTCCTCTCGTCAGGGTGCCGCTCGCGATACGGGAAAATATGAGTGTCCACAGGATTGGGTATGAGCGTGGTCGCGACTCTGCCCATGTCGATCCCCACACCCTCCCAATCCATTCGAGTAATCTCTCTGAAATGGTGTCCGTAGAATACGAGCTTGATGTTCGAACGCCCCGATTCGACAATGGATCTCCATAGCTTGTCACGATCCTCGTTCAAGCGCCTCGCCGACGCGAGCGATCGGCCAGGTGCGAGGTTGAACGCCCGGTGCCACCAAGCCTGAACATCCCATCCGTGGAGCCAAATCACCAGGGGAATGTCCGGATATTTCGACACGGCATTCCAAATGGCATAGTTCATGCAGTGGACAAGAATGGCCGTCGGACGAGATCGCGCAAGGCGATCCTTCAGCCTCGTTACAGATCCCGTCTCGACCTGCCATCCCTCGTACTCATAAAAGGCGTCGGGGAACCCTCTGTTCAACACGAATGCATTGGCGCGGATTCCGTAGCGCGCGTATGCCCTGACCCGAGAGTGAACGAATCCGTAGCGATACAGCGCCTCGTAGGAGGGATAGGCGTCTGCCACCACGAGGTACTCGTCTTGGACTCGCCTTGGTATTCCTGAGAGCCTTTCGAGGGCCGCCTGGGGTCCAACATACAGGCGACCAAATGGCACGACGCCGCCGCCCGCCACGTGGAGCCCAAATTGGACGCGACGGGCTTTGGGCGGAGGCTGGAGGCGGTGGGAAATGTCGCACCGCCGGTAGTCAGTCCTCAACAAGCGGCTCCGGTTGGTCAGCCACCCCACGGCAACCGCCGCCCTGCCCGATCCAAAGCCCTCAAGATAAAGGAAAGGATCGACTCCCTCCGGCCAGACCTCGTCGTAGTCGGTCACCCGTCCCCACAGTGTTTCTCCCTGCCCTTCGTCAAGGCTCGAGCGAACGGTCAGCATGTGACCCTCCTCCCGCCGAATCTCGACACCGGGAGGAGCGACAAACCTGTCAGACGGCGCAACCCCTGGATCGAAGGTTCTGACGTCTTCTGCCAAGGCAGCGGTGCTCGCGTTCTTCTCCGAGAGGCGAGCTAGTTCTTCGAACCCCATCCCGGTGTCGAACCCTGACTCAGATGAGACCCGTGCCTCGTCGGGGGCACCGGCAGGCGCGTAGTCGAGGCCGTCGATCCACACGGTCTCGCTCGTCTCGACCGGCCTGTCCAGCAACCTGAGCGAGACGGTGCTCGGCAGCGCCGACCACTTGACAAGCGCCCGGTGCCAGGGGGGTCGCGAATCCGACAGCCTGAACTCTCGCTGCTCACCGTCCCCGCCCAGCGGCTTCGCGATAACGAGTCCGCGCGAGTACCTCAGTCCATCGTCAAGGCTTCGGAGGTACCACGGGCCGTACCAATGATCGCCGCGCATCACAGCCACCGGCTGGTCTTCGGTGGCCACATCGCTCCACCGGGTCGCTTCTCCCATCTCTGGTGCGCGAATGCCGAGCTTGCCGGCAAGTGCGCGCGTCCTGGGGCATGACGTTATGACCGTCACCTCGGGATCGACACCCTCCTGGCTGGCCACCATCGCGTGAGCGCGAGCCAAGTCTTCGGGGGTTTGGGAGGGGAGTAGCACGCTGACCGCCCGACGTTCCTGCGTCAGCTCCAGTCCGCTCATCGCCGCGACGATCTGTCGCAGTCTGTGCCCGAAGGTGTGCTCCGCCATGACCTTTCGGAGAGCCGCAGCCCGCAGTCGTGCTCGCAGGAGCGGATCACGCTCTCGCTCGGCGCGAAGCGCCTTGATCGCTTCCAGGCTATCGCTGACCGCGACTAGGTCGCCGAATGTGTTCTTGAGCCCCCGACCATAGGTTGAGACCACGACGGTCCCTGACATCAGCTCGTTGACGATTCTCCGGTCGAACGCTGACTCAGAGTTGCGGCGGCTGGGGTCCGAGGCTATCGACACCACCGCCTTCTCGTGGCCTGGTCGCTTGATCGGGTTGTGGACCTTGGGATCGCCGGCGGGTGGCAAGACCCCCAGTCTGCAATGTCCCAGTTCACGTACATATGTGGGGATGAGGTTAAGGTCCGCAGTGAAGACCCAGTCGAAGGGGCGAGCCACTGTGATGGACCTGGGGCAGTCGAAGGGATCGCGGTCGTTCCACAAAACGGTAGGCACACCGCGTTCCTTGCACCAGGCGACAAGTTCCAGGAGATGAGACGGATCATTCGGTCCGTTGAGGAGCCCGTGATCGTCCCGCCCCAGGGCAGTTGACTCCACAAGGAGAAGGTCTGGCTCACATCCCCCCGCAGCGACGGCCCAGTCCTCGGACGCGGCGTCGACCAAACGACAGAGATCCGCGAGGCCCTGTTGGGTTTCCTCCGTGACAATCCCCAGGACAACGAGCCTCTCTTCGGCGCTTTGGACCTGGGCGAGTTTGGTCCAGAGCCTTCCGGCGGCCCCCTCATCGGAGGGAATCATCCCCGTCAGGTCAAGAGGGCTTCTCATAGCGCGTTGGTCTCCTGAGCATCGACCACAGCGCTCTCGCCCGATCCTTGCCTGAGTTCGGAGAGAAGCTCTCCGGTCTGCAACGTGCTGATTGACAGCGCGATGACCGCTCGCTCTGCCCGCCCCGCCGCCAGACTGGCGGAATCACGTGTTTGCGCCACGGCTCGCTCGACGTTCCTAAGCCGTCTGCGCATCTGCTTGGTGTCGGCGCGGACCGCCCTGAGCAGCCACCCTATGAAGACGAGGACTGCGCCCCCTACTCCCATGGCTGCCGCAGCAATCCCCCTCGGTTCGGCAAAGATCACGGCCAGGGACAGTCCGATGACCAGGATCCCACCGACCGTCGCCGCCAAGCCGAAGCGAACGCGGCGGCTTCGGAGTCGAGATCTTCTCGACCGTCGACTGGCTTGTGGCTTTCTGGACTTCTTTGACACTCCGTCCGGGCGACTCATCGGCTCTAAGGCTTCCTCGTCGCGGAAGCGAGCCTCTGCCTGCCACAACGACCACAATGCGCTTGTCGCGTCCACGCCCTCAGATGGCTCGCCCCACACGCAGTGGACCATCGGAGCTCGGCCTGTGAGAGTGATGTCAACAGCCCTGAGAGCGCCAAGGTCCGCCGGATGCGACTCTCCCACGGGGCTGACGGCACTGGAGACAACAATGAAGAGGGCTCCGCCGTCCGGCCGGGTCGCCACCAGTCTGCGAGCAGTCCGCGCTACCCCGTCGAGGGAAGCCACAAGGATTACCCAGGCGGCAGACGTGCCCGGGGGAGGGGCATCCGCGTCTACTACGTCGACGTCGTCGAACAGCTCCCCTGCCAAACCGAGGTTCTCGACGCCAAGAGCGTCTGCGAACACGACGGCCGCCGCACCCGGCACCCAGGCGGCCCTAGACCGTTCTTCCGTCGCCGACGGTCCCTGCTCCATCGTCTTCCTTTCAGGCTCGTCTCGAACGCTTCGCTTGCCAGCGCCCACCCTCGTGACCTGCACAGTCCTGTGGCTCGCGGACCTCAAGGTGGGCGACGTCCACCGGATAGTATATGGACTGTGAGACCTCGCCCCTCGCCTACTCCGGCGCTTTCCCCCTCACTGACCAGGCTTTCGGCCGTCCTGGCCCCCGGGGTTAGCGTGGTTCTGTGCACCTACAGGGGCGCTGAGACAATCGAACGGGCACTGACGTCGCTGGCCATGCAAACCTTGAGCCGCGACCTCTTCGAGGTCGTCGTCGTTGCCAACGGACCCGACGACGGGACTCTCGCTCTCGTTCGCGACTTCTCGTCCGCTCACCCGTCGCTCACCGTGAGGCTCATCAGGATTCCCCTCCCCTCTTTCCCCAACGCTCTCAATGCAGGCTTTGGATCTGCTCGACGCACGTACTCCACGCTGCTTGACGATGATGATTGGATCAGCCCTCCCTACCTTGAGGCGCTCTATCAGCACGCGGCGCCGGGTCGGGTCACCGTTGCGCCATTCGCCGACATCGATCCGAAGCGCTCCCTCTTGGCGCCATCCTTCGCCAACTACCTCAACGAACTGCTCTACTCGACGGTCGGCGCTGACTACTCCTTTTCCGACAACCCCTCTGCCGCAGCAGCCGCGAACAGTGGAAAGCTCGTCGAGACGCATCTCGCCCGCAGCGTCCACTACGCGCTTGATCTCACCAGCGGGATGGACGTGCTCTATTGGGCATCCCTGTTCGCCCGCCACGACCTCAGCATCTTCGTTCTCCCGCCGGACTCGGGAGCCGTCTGTTTCAGAACACTGTCCCCCTCCTCCATGTCACGCGACTACAGTGACGCCTTTGTCGCCGACCGGTTCAAGGTGATTGGTTGCCTGGCGGACCTCTCCGATGCTGCGCCCCACCACGCGAAGCCTCTCCAGAAGCTTGCCATCGGCCAGTCTCGCAACCTTGGTCGAGCCCTCTACAGGAACCGTCCGCGGTACGACGCGATTACCGAGAGAATCGCCGCTGATCCTCCTGCCTTGCTTGACCTGAGAGCGGTCAACTCGACGGCCGCAGAGCTCCTCGCCTGTGCCTACGTCTTCGCCCCGTTCGTCGACGCATCCGCTGTCACCACGGTCAAACGGCTCCGTGCAACGGGAGAACCCTTCAACGTCATCACGTTTGACATGAAGACAATTCGCGCGGCAGATCGCGCGATGGATCGACTGATCCTCCCCACCCTCGGCTCGCGCCACGTTGTGAGAGGCTCTCCGACCTACATGAGTGCCAAGGGCAGCTTCTCTTTCGCCGAGTTGGGCCTTCGGTATGTCACCCCCCGCATGAAGGGGCGTGAGCCCTATCGGCGCCTCTACTCTCGATCGATGTGGCCCGCCTCGCACATCCTGGCGGCAGCGATCAAGGCGCGCTACCCAGAGACGGAGTGGACCGCTGAGTTCTCAGACCCCGTCTCGATCAACGCCGAGGGGCACCGCTACGACATGTCAATTCGGACGTCGCACCCGATCTTGGAAGAAGTTGACGGTTTCCTCGATGCGTCGGACCTGATGGCGTACGGCGGCGAGGACTACCCGGGGTGGGTCGAACACACTGTGATGGCTCTCGCGGATCAGGTGGTGTTCACCAACGAGAATCAGCGTGACCTCATGATCGGGTACCAACCCTCCCAGGCCGTCGCCGAACGGGCCCGCCACCATGCCGTTGTTTCGCCCCACCCGACGCTTGATCGAGATGCCTACTCGATGGCGGACCCCAAGTACCCGATGTCGGAGTCATGCGTCAACATCGGCTACTTCGGGAGGTTTTACCCCACACGTGGGGTCGGTGTCATCCTCGACGCCGTCAAGACCCTCAGCATCTCCGAACGCCGAGCGCTAACGCTCCACCTGTTCGTTGACGAACCAAGAGAGGTCGAGCCCACCGTCTCAAGCTACGACCTGGGCGACACCGTGCGGGTGTCCAAGTATCGACCGTTCCTGGACTTCCTGGCCCTTTCTGAGCGCATGGATTGGCTGATCGTCGCAGACGCCGAAGTCACCGCGATCTTCGGAACCAACCCCTATCTCCCTTCCAAGTACTCGGACTACCTGGGTTCCCAGGCGAGAGTCTGGGGACTCGTCGAGCCTGGAAGCCCCCTGGACTCCCGCCCCCTCGACCACAAGACCACCCTCGGCGACATCGACGCCGCCTCCGCCTTCCTCCGAGGACTCGTCTGACCCGCCCCCCGGGCACCACGTCAGGGGAGTCCCGTTCGGTATGCTCCCTGAGCGGTAGTCAATGTCGCCGACACACCGGAGGTGCGCCATGAGGCGGATCAGCAGGGCACACATCGCGCAGCTTGGCATCATCTGCCTGGCGGGCGCCGCCATCGTCGCATTCTTCCTGAAGACCTGGGTTGTTGGTGCGGCGCTGGCAACTGCGGACGTCGCGGTCGGTCTGGGCCTTGTCCTTCGGGTGTTCACTCAAGTTCGTCGCGACCTGGCCAAGCTCGCGAAGCGCCAGACCGCACAAGCCAAGCGCCAGCGAGAACAAGCCAAAGCGACAAAGGCGGCGCTGGCGCGGCTCAGGAGCGACGCGCGCGCCGCGTCGGCGGCGGCCAGGACTGCAAGCATTAAGACGAACAACCTCGAAGCTCAGATCGCCCGACTGGGTCCCATCATCCGTGAGGTGCACGGGGGAACCGAGGAGATCCTTGACCGCCTGCCCAAGCCCGAGGCCTCCTTAAGGACAGGTCGCCGTTTCACGTCGCGGCGACCCCGTGACCTGGCGTTCACAGACGTTTTCCTCGATAGTGCTGGTCAGCACCTTGCCGCAACCTACGAGTACCGTGTACCCACCGAGTGGGGTCCTGAGACCACCCGGGGGCAAGTCCGTTTCGACTTTGATCGTCCAGTCGAAGCGGACGAGACCACCGTCGCGTTGGCCCTCGCGGCCTTCATCAGGGATGGAGTCAAGTCAGCGTTCATCGATTTGGATGTCACCGAAGCTGTCGCGGACGCCATCAAGAAGTGGGCACCTGTGATGGATCTCAAGTTCCGGAGTGTCCGGGGCGCGGGGACCCCTGTCGCCGCCACCGGTCCTGACCGCCCGCTCCTGGCGTTCTCCGGGGGAATGGACTCCTTGGCAGCCCTCCAGCTCCTGCCTGACCACACCCTGCTCTATGGCATTGACTTCGGAGGAGGTTTCGCACGTGAGAGGGAGTTCTTTGCCTCGTGGGAGCCGGTCACCGTCACCACCAACCTCGCGCGGACACCTCTTCGGCGAACGGGCTGGCAGTTCATGGCCGTACCTGCTCTCATGGCAGTCAACCATTTCAGGAACGACACCCTGACGTTCGGCTCCGTTGATGAAAAGGGCAACATCTTCTTCGTCCCGGGCACCACGGGAGAACCCAAGCGAGTCCCCCTGTTCACCGCCTCAGGCTTCCATCTTGTCTCCTGCCTGATCGGCCTCACAGAGGTCGGCGTGACCAAGATCATTCTTGAAGCCGTCCCGGAACTCGCCGCCGCTTCAATGGCCTCGTCCGCAGGCCCCCACGAGGACAAGGGGTACTGGAAGAGGATGCTCGCCATCGTCGGCTCTTCTGTCTGGAACCTCCCCTTCGACGCACCTGACCGGCCACACCGTGCCCAACCTAGCTTCGCCTACGGCGAGTACTTCCCCCTGGACATGCTCTCCTTCTGGGTTGCCAAGCACGGAGGACGCGAGGCTGTCGCTGAACTGGTGCGCGACGTCCCCGACGACGTGTTCACCACCGCAGATCGCCTCAACCTCACCTTCTTTGAGCGGGCGAATCCGCTGATGTACGGCGACCACTACCCCCGCCACCTCAAGGGAGCCCTCCTCTCGCGATTCTCCGACTGCGGCATCGAGTTCTACGACGATGGCGACTTCTCGGACATCGCGGAGGTTCGCGAAGTCCTTGCCCGCTACCACCCAGCCGTCCGCTGACCGATCCCGGCACCGCATAGGATGGACCGAGCGAACCACAGTTGGCCTAGCCAACCCGGACGCGACAGGCCCCAACGTCCACCACCGA
>WQYN01000101.1 GCA_009781225.1 Micrococcales bacterium
ACCCTCCCCACCCTCCCCGCGCCCGACTCCCCCTCCCCGGGAGGTGAGCTATGAACAGTGAGAACGTGATCGAGGTGCGGGACGTCATCGTCGACTATCCCGGACACCCTCCCGTGCGAGCGGTGGACGGTGTCTCCTTCGACCTGCGTCAGGGCGAGGTGGTCGGCATGGTGGGCGAGTCGGGATGCGGCAAATCGACCATGGCGCGCGTCATTTCCGGACTGCTCCGACCCACGTCCGGAGAGGTTCTGTTCCACGGAGAACCCCTGCGCCCCCTCGGCGTCGCCGCGCGATCGCCGCAGCTCACGGGCATCCAGATGGTCTTCCAGGACCCCGGATCCTCGCTCAACCCGCGCCGCCGCGTCGGCGATCAAATCCGCGATGGCATCCACGCCGCCCGAGCCCGCGACGCCTGGCAAGCAAAGCACGGCGCCCTCACCGCAACCTCCCCCGGCGCCGACCCAGTCGCGGAACTGACCCCGGCGGGCTGGATGGAGCGGGTCGGACTCCCGCCGAAGGCTGTGCGGCGTTTCCCCCGATCCTTCTCCGGCGGCGAGCGCCAGCGCATCGCCGCAGCCCGGGCCCTCGCAGCTCGACCCTCGGTCCTCGTCGGAGACGAACCCATCAGTGCCCTTGACGCCTCGACCCAGGCCCGCGTCGCGTGGATGCTGTGCCAACTCGCCGCGGAACAGGGAGCCGCTCTCCTGTTCATCTCCCACGACCTCTCCGTAGTGCGCCTCATCGCCGACCGTCTACTAGTGATGTACGCCGGCCGAATCGTCGAGCGTGGCCCAACCGACGAGGTCTGGTCCGACCCCCGACACCCCTACACCCGCGCCCTCCTCGGAGCCATCCCCGCCCCCGACGGCGCCGGCCGCCTCCCCGTCGCCACTCCCCCCGGCACGACCTACCCCCGAGAAGAAGCCCCCCGCACCCCCTAGCCCCACCCCTGCCTGTGGGTCTCGCCATCTGAGAATCTGGGGGCTGCCAGGGGATCCTCGGAGGCATTCATTAGAGATTATCCACAGGGGAGTACGGCAGCGGTGACACATGTGGGTGTCGCCGACCCTGAGAGACGGGGCGTGTCAATGGAGGTTGGTATCAGGTTTCGGGTGCTGGTTGCGCTGGGAGCGACCGCCGCGCTCGCGCTGACAGCTAGCGCCTGCACGAAGTCTGACGGGCGTGGCCTCGCCGACCGCAAAACCCAGAGAATCACCGTTGAGACCGTCTTCGACACCAAGACTCTCGACCCAGCCCGCGTCTATGACCAGACAGGTCGCGCCGCCACCAAGGCCGTCTATGACACGCTCATGACCTTCTCCCCAGACAATCTCCAGACGCCGATCCCCGACCTGGCCTCCGGATTCACCCAATCGGACGACATGATGGAGTTCACCTTCACCCTGGACAAGGGTCGGGTCTTCTCCGATGGCTCCCCGGTAACAGCAGACGACGTAGTCTTCTCCCTCAAACGCCTCCAGGGCATCGGCGCCACCGCATCGCCCCTGCTTGAGGACATGGTTATCAACAAGCTCGACGAACTCACCGTCGAGATCATCACGGGAATCCCATGCCCCGCCCTGCCGGCGATCCTCACGACGCCAGCGACCGCCATCGTCTCCAAATCCTTGGTGGAGGCGAACGGCGGGACCATGGACGCGCAAGACGGGGCCGAGGACTTCCTCAACAAGACGTCGGCGGGCTCGGGACCCTACATGCTCGAGTGGGTCGACCCGTTGGCCGAGATCATTCTCGTTAAGAACCCTCGCTACAACGGGCCCCAGAAGCCCACCTACGAGAAGGTCATCTTCCAGAACGCCGACACGGCCACCCAGGTCAGGCACCTGGGATCGGGCTTGGCGCAGGTCGCAGCGGGTCTGGAGGCCGAGCAGGCGACCCAGCTCCCCGAGGGGATCGAGCTGCACTCGACGCCGTCGGCGACCATTGTCTACCTTGTCCTCCCCGCCGATCCGTCGCTGTCAATGATCGCGTCGAACCCGCGGACCTGGGACGCCGTCAAGTACGCCCTCGACTACGAGGAGCTGCGCGCCGTCGGCTCCCATGAAGCGATCCAGGCCAGCGGCATGATTCCCTTCATGATTTCTGGCCATCTCCCGCTCGGCGAGGCTCCCACCCGCGACCTCGAGGCGGCCAAAGAAGCGGCCCGCGACGCCGGGCTCGACAAGACAACACTCACGCTGTCCTACCCCAACAACACCGACCCGGAAGGCCTGTCCCTCACGCGCCTCGCCGCCCTAATCCAGGTCCAGCTCGCCGAGGCGGGCATCGCCGTTGAGCTGGACCCGCTCCACTTTGTCGACGCCATCGACGCCTATCGCGGCCATCGCCAGGTCATGGGGTTGTGGTACTGGAACACCGACTACCTCGACCCCACGAGCTACCTCGCCTTTGGTCCCGGTCAGACCGTCGCCGAGCGCATCGGCTGGAAGCTCGACGCCGACCCGTCTATCGTGGACCTCATCGTCAAGGCGACGACCACCCCCGACCCCACCATTCGCAAGGACGTCTTGTCGAGCTGGGCGCGTCGCATGAACGATGACGGCCCCTTCATTCCCCTCGTCGAACCCGCCATGAGCATCGGTTACCATCCCTCCGTCACCGGCGTCCACTACAACCCTGTCTGGCTCATCAACGTCGCCAACCTGGGCTATGACGAGTCGCGCGACACGACCGAGGACGGGACTCCATGACCAGAGGGCGGCAGGCAAGGGTGATTCTTGGGGCAGTGGCCTGCGCTGCCCTCGCCTTCCCCGTCGGCGCTTGCACCCCGCAACGTGTCAATGCCACGGACGATGGCGTCCCGAACCTACCCAGCATGCCCACCTCCATCACCATTGACATGGCATTCGACATTCGCACGCTCGACCCCGCGCGCATGTACGAGGTTTCGGCGCAGGCAGTCCTCAAGGCGATGTACGACACGCTCCTCACCTTCTCCGACGAGGACACGACCACGCCGATCCCCAGCCTGGCCACGGAGTTCACAACCTCCGACGATCTGATGGAGTTCACCTTCACCCTCGATGAGCATCGAACCTTCGCCGATGGTACGACTGTGACGGCCGATGACGTCGTCTTCTCCCTTAAGAGGCTTCAGGGAATCGGGAGTACTCCTGCCTTCCTGCTCGACGGCATCGTCATCAAGAAGATTGATCGGAACACCGTCAAACTCATCACCTCCGAGCCCTGCCCCGCCCTCCCGGCCATCCTCGCCACGCCCTCGCTCGGCATCGTCTCTCGGTCACAGGTCGAAGCCAATGGTGGAGTCACCAATAGTGCCGATCAGGCAGAGGAGTATCTCAACTCTGTCTCGGCCGGATCGGGACCATACACCCTGGTCGAGTATGTTCCCGACACCACAGTGATCCTCGCCAAGAACCCCTTCTATGACGGGCCACAAAGCCCGGTCTACGACAAAGTGGTCTTCCGAAATGCCGACCCCGCTACGCAAAAGGCCCACGTCGAGGCGGGTCAAGCCCAGGTGGCCCTCGGCCTGGCGGGCGAGGATGCGGCATCCCTCGCGGAGGGAATCGAACTCGCGGTGGTCCCCTCGGCCACCGTGGTCTTCCTCTTCCTCAACGGCAATCCGCTCGTCTCCCCGCTCACCCCTAAGCCTCAGGTGATCGACGCCGTTCGGGCGGCACTCGACTATCCCGCGCTGGTCAGCCTCGCCGGCGGGGGTGCCACTCAGGCAGCGGGCCTGATTCCCTCGGCCTTCCCCGGCACTCTCTCCTCGAAGGATGCGACGGTCCGGAACCTCGCGCTGGCGCGGCAGTACGCCGAAGACGCGGGCCTTGGGGACCAAACCATCACCCTGTCCTATCCCAACGACATTGATCCCACTGGCCTGTCCCTCGATGCGCTGGCGCAGCAGATCCAAGCCCAGTTGGCCCAGGCCGGCATAACCGTTGACCTCGCCCCCGCTCCCTTCGAGACGGAGATCGACGCCTACCGAGGCGGTGAAGAGGAGATTGGCCTGTGGTACTGGAACCCGGACTACTTGGACCCCGCCACCTACCTCATCTTCAGCCCAGGACGCACCCTCGGGATGAGAGCCGGCTGGACGTCTGAAGGCCACCCGCCCATCACCGACCTCGTCATCAAGGGATCAACAACGAATGATCCGCTCACACGTCGGCACATCTTCGAGACCTGGGCGCAGCAGATGAACGAGTTCAGCCCCTTCATCCCCCTCATCCAGCCCGCCGCAAACATCGCCCACCACCCGTCGGTGACCGGGATCCACTACAACCCCGTCTGGATCCTCAACGTCGCCGCCCTCGGGATCCAATAGCGTTTCACGGGGTCGGCTTGGCGTCGACGCCTGCTTCCTTCCGCTGAGCTGCGGTGATCGGGGCGGGAGCACCGGTCAACGGGTCGTAGCCGCCGCCGGTCTTGGGGAAGGCGATCACTTCCCGGATCGATTCCGCCCCTGCCAGAAGGGCAGTGATCCGATCCCAGCCCATCGCGATCCCGCCGTGAGGTGGCGCCCCGTACTGGAAGGCGTCGAGGAGCCAACCGAACTTCTCCCGGGCTTCCTCGGCCCCGATCCCCATCATCGCGAAGACGCGTTCTTGCACGTCACGACGGTGGATACGGATGGAGCCTCCCCCGATCTCGTTCCCGTTGCAGACGATGTCGTAGGCGTAGGCGAGGGCCGCCCCGGGGTCCTCCTCGAAGCGATCGATCCACTCGGGCGTGGGAGACGTGAAGGCATGGTGCACCGCGGTCCATGACCCCGAACCCACGGCGACGTCATCGTCCTCACCTGTCGGCTTGAACAAGGGCGCGTCAACCACCCAAAGGAAGGACCACGCGGACTCATCCACCAAGTTGCAGCGCCGGGCAATCTCACCCCGGGCCGCCCCCAGCAGCGCACGCGATGGTCCGATGGCGCCCGCGGAGAAGAAGACGCAGTCGCCGGGGAAGGCGCCCACAGCCTCGGCCAGACCCTCCCGCTCCGCCTCGGAAAGGTTCTTTGCGACAGGCCCGCCGAGAGTGCCGTCATCGTCCAACGTCACGTAGGCCAGGCCACGCGCGCCACGCTGCTTGGCCCACTCCTGCCAGGCGTCGAAGGTGCGGCGCGGCTGCGATGCGCCGCCGGGCATGACCACCGCGCCCACGTAGGGAGCCTGGAAGACGCGGAAGGGCGTCGCGGCGAAGTACTCGGTGAGGTCCACGAGCTCGAGGTCAAAGCGCAGGTCAGGCTTGTCGGAGCCGTAGCGCGCCATCGCCTCGGCGAAGGTCATCCGCGGGATCGGCCGGGGAATGTCGTAGCCGACCAGATTCCACAGCGCCGCGAGCACCTCCTCAGCCATCGCGATGACATCGTCCTGGTCAACGAAGGACATCTCGACGTCGAGCTGGGTGAACTCGGGCTGGCGGTCGGCCCGGAAGTCCTCGTCGCGGTAGCAGCGCGCGATCTGGTAGTAGCGCTCCATTCCCGCGACCATGAGCAGCTGCTTGAAGAGCTGGGGCGACTGTGGCAGCGCATACCACGAGCCGGGCGCCAGCCGCGCCGGGACCAGGAAATCGCGCGCACCCTCGGGCGTGGAGTGCGTGAGCGTCGGCGTCTCGATCTCGACAAACCCGCGCTTGTGCAGCACCTCGCGCGCCGCCCGGTTGACCTCAGAGCGCAGCCGCAGCGCCGCCGCCGGCTTGGTGCGCCGCAGGTCAAGGTAGCGATAGCGCAGTCGCGCTTCCTCCCCCACCTCGATGTGATCGTCAATCTGGAAGGGCAGCGGAGCCGCCGCATTGAGCACGATGACGTCACTCGCCACCACCTCGACCTCACCAGAGGGGAGGGCCGGGTTCTCATTGCCCTCGGGGCGGCGGCGCACCTTGCCCGTGACCTGGAGAACGAACTCATTGCGCAGGGCGTGGGCCACCTGCTCGTCGTGGATGACCACCTGGCCGACACCGCTCGCATCGCGGAGGTCCACAAAGGCGACACCACCGTGATCCCGGCGGGAGGCTACCCAGCCCGCGAGGGTGACGATGTCGCCGATGGATTCGGCGGTGAGGCGGCCGGCGTCATGAGTGCGCAGCACGGGGAATCCCTTCCAGAGGCGTGAGGGTGGGCGGCGTGCGCCGCCCACCGTCGAATCGTAGTCGTACCCGGCGCGTCGCGGGGTCAAGGGGGCTGGTGAATGGGATCCGTCGACTACTCCGAGTTGCTCGCGGCGGTAATCCACTGGGTCATGAGCTGGTCGTAGGTGCCGTCTTGGTGCACCCGCTCCAGGGTCCGGTTGACCGCATTGAGTAGCGCGGTGTTGCCCTTCTTGACCATGAACCCGAACTCCTCGGCCTCCGCCAGCGCGGTCATGATGTGGGCACTGTCCGTGACATAGGGCTCGAGGGTCGGTACGTCGTTGACGATTCCGTCCACCTCGCCTGCGGCGAGGGCAGTTGCCTGGTCAGGCACGCTCTCGTAGGTCAGGAGCGAGTTGGGATCGAGGTTCAGCTTTGCCCACTTCTCTCCGGTGGTCCCCTGCTGGACTCCAATGGTCTTGCCCGCGAGGCTGTCAATCGAGTCGATTCCGGACGCCTCACTCACGAGCATGCCCATGGTCGAGTAGTAGTACGGCTCCGAGAAATCTGCCTTGGCTCGACGCCCCTCGGTGATAGTGATGGACGAGGAGGCAATGTCGCAGTCCTCCATGTCGAGGGCGACCGCCGATTCGATCGCCTCAAACGGTGTCTCCCGCATGAAGAGCGTGAGGTCCAGGTCCTTCGCGAGCTCACCCATGAGGGCGGGGTCAAAGCCCTTGATCTCTCCATCCTCGACGAAGTTGTACGGCGCAAAGTATGGGTACACACAAGCGGTCAACTGGCCAGCATGGACGAGCTCGACCTTTCCGACCTCCTCAGGTTGGGCTCCGGGGGTCTCATCGGTCCCACCACCTCCGCAGCCCGCGAGAGCAAGGGCGGCGGCAGCAGTTATCGCAGCTAGTGGGAGAAAATGGCGGCAAACGGTGCGCATGTTTTTCCTTTCCCCGGGGAATCACCGAGTCTACTGTGGGCCCTGACGACACCGCCCGACGCCCACCCCCCGTCCCTATTGTCGGACGCAAGACTCGCTGCTGTTCGCGAACAGAGGGAGGAGGGAGACCGCGGCTCGCGTCCCCCACCCCCCTCCCTCCCCCGCGAGAAGGCCGTTTCGCTGAAACCTTGGGCCCCAGATTCAGCGAACCGACCTTCTCGCGGTCGTGGTGGCAGTGGTGCGTTACCCAGCGCCCGCGCGGCCGCCTGGGTGGCGGTCGCGCGGGCGTGTGCTCCTCAAGTGCGGTGGGAGGGTGCTATTTGACGGTGACCTTGATCCTCTTCGACCCTTTGCCCGCCTTGAAGATGATCGTTGCTGTGCCCTTCTTCTTGGCAAGCAGTCGTCCGGCCTTGTCCACCGAGACGACCGACTTGTTCTTCGACGTGAACGTGACCTTGACCCCCACGGCGTTCTTCGGCTTGAAGGTGACGTTGGCGTACGCGACCCCGCCGACCTTCATCGTCCCCTTGACGCCCTTGACTGTGACCTTGGGCTTGGCGACCTTTGCGGGCTTCTTGTCGACCACCTGGACTTTGATGGTGACCTTCATCCCATTGGGGGCTCTCACGGTGACGGTGGCCTTGCCGACCTTCTTCCCGGTGATCTTGCCCTTCGCGGTGACGGAGGCGACCTTGGGCTTCGACGACCGGTAGGACACCTTCGACGCCTTGTTGATCTCGTCGTAGACGAAGGCCGGGATTGTCATCTTCTTGCCCCTGGCCAGAGTCACCGTCAGCTGGGCGGCCTTGACCCTGGTGAACCGTGACTGCCTGGGGTCGAGGATGGACTTGAGCATGAGAGCATTCTTCGCATCCTGGAGAGCTTTGAGCGCCGCGTCGATCTCAGCCTGCTTGGCGCCGGCGTTGTCCGCGACCAGGCGCGCCGCGTCCCGGGCCTTGACCAGACCAGCCCACGTCTCATCCGTGTACAGGTCCCCGACCAGCAAGCTCACGTCGCCCAGGAGCATCTGTAGGTCTGTGGAGTTTCCTGCCACAAGCATCGCGTTGAAGGCTGCCTTCAGTGCGGCGAGAGCGCCTACTGGGTCGCTCTTCGTTGTGAACAGTTCGGCCCCGTCCTGGATCGCGGTGTGGAAGGCATAGCCAGACGTCGCTGACCAGCTCGACTTGTGGTCCTTCCAGAAGGCGTAGACGCATACGTACGCATCCTCCACGTCGGCCTTCGCGGGAGCAGCCACCGTGAGAAGGGTCAGGCAGGGGTTAGAGGGATCGTCCGGAGCTGCGGAGGCCGGAGCGACCGTGAGGGCTAGTCCGACTGCCGCAGCGCAGCCAACCAAGGCCTTGGTTCCGGACCGAGAAATGAGAGCTCGCATGTGTCACCACCTTTGGTATTGGTTCATCGTTGACGCCGCCCCCGCGGCGCCAAACCCCGCGCCACGACAGCGCTGCCTACGCTACACCCCCCGGCCCGCCCCAGCAAGCCGACAGCGCCGTCGGTCCCCCGGGGTCCCCCCGAGGTCCCCCCGGGGTCTCCCCTCTCGCCGAGTGCGAGGAATCCGACACTTGCGAGCGTTGTCATGGTCGCTCGAGTGTCGAATTCCTCGCACTCGCCGCTGTTGGGGGGTAGGGGGCCTGGGCATGGGAGCGCCCGCGCGGCCCTGGGGGCCGCGCGGGCGGGTGCGTTGTCGATACCTCCCGGTGAAGGGGGGCTACTTGACGGTGACCTTGATCTTCTTGGTGGCCTTGCCGGCCTTGAAGATGATCGTGGCCTTACCCTTCTTCT
>WQYN01000102.1 GCA_009781225.1 Micrococcales bacterium
CCCTCCCACCCCACCGAACTCCCGCAATGACACCGCTCACCTCACCCTCCACCCCACCCCCCCGCGCTGAGCATGTGGAAACCCGAGCATTAAGAACGCTGTCACCGCCACTAATGCTCAGGTTTCCACATGCTCAGCGTGAGGGAGGGGGTGAAGGGGAATGAGCCACCTCCTGGGAGCGGAATCCGTCAGCGTTGCCTACCCGAACCGGCGCGTTCTTGAGCCGACCAGCTTGGGGGTTCACGCGGGGGATCGCATTGGGATTGTGGGAAGAAACGGGGATGGAAAGTCGACCCTTCTCAACCTCCTCGCGGGCGACCTCGAACCCGACTCGGGCCGCGTCACCCACCGCAACAACGTCACCGTCGCGATCCTCCCTCAGGAAGATTCACTCGACGATGAGCTGACGGTGAGGGCCGCCATCGTCCATGGGATTGCGGAGCATGAGTGGGCGGGAGACGCGAGAATCCGTGGGATCATCCAGGGCATTCTTGGCCCTATCAGCTTGGATGCGCGCTGCGGGGAGCTGTCGGGAGGGCAGCGCCGACGGGTGGCGCTCGCCTCGGTACTCACGGGCGACCACGACGTCCTCCTCCTCGACGAGCCGACGAACCACCTCGACATCGAAGCGGTCACGTGGCTCGCCCAGCACCTCACGACACGATGGACCCAGGGTACCGGCGCCCTCGCGGTCGTGACCCACGACCGGTGGTTTCTTGACGCTGTCTGTACGTCCATGTGGGAAATCCATGGTGGTCGCGTTGAGCCCTTCGACGGAGGCTACGCGGCCTACGTCCTCCAGCGGGTCGAGCGGGACCGGCAGGCCGCGGCGGCCGAGACCCGGCGGCGCAACATCATGCGCAAGGAGCTGGCTTGGCTGCGTCGCGGCGCGCCCGCCCGCACGTCAAAGCCCAAATTCCGCCTCGACATCGCCGCGCAGCTCATCGCCAACGAGCCGCCGCCGCGCGACGCCGTCGAGCTGGCCCGGCTTTCGGTCGCCCGTCTCGGCAAGGACGTCATTGACCTGACCAACGCCCATTTTGCGTACGATGACGGCCCTCCCGTGGTCAGGGACGTCACCTGGAGCCTGGGGCCGGGCGAGCGGATCGGGATTCTCGGACCCAACGGAGCGGGCAAGACAACGCTGCTCGGCCTGCTGACCGGGGCGCTGACTCCCACCCAGGGCCGCGTCAAAACGGGGAAGTCCGTTCGGGTGGCGACGTTGAGCCAGGACTACGCGACCTTGGAGGAACTCAAGGACAGCACCGTCTCGGACGTGTTGACCGAGCGGCGGCGCGAGTACGCCAAGGGAGGGCATCTGGGCTGGACGGGCGGCGGACGCGATGCGCGGCTGCCGGGAGCGGCGGGGTCGGAGACCGTGACACCGTCGATGCTTCTTGATCGGCTGGGATTCTCCACGGGACATTTGCGCACGCCGATCGGCGACCTGTCCGGCGGACAGCGACGGCGGCTCCAGCTCGCGCTCGTGCTGATGGATGAGCCCAATGTGCTCGTGCTCGACGAGCCGACCAACGACCTCGACACCGACATGCTCGCCGCCGTGGAGGACTTGTTGGACTCCTGGCCAGGGACGTTGCTCGTGGTCACCCATGATCGGTACCTCATCGAGCGGGTGACCGACACCCAGTGGGCGGTGCTCGATGGGAAGCTGCGACACCTCCCCGGCGGCGTCGATGAATACCTCGCGTTACGGGCGGGCGCGCGCGAGACCGCGGTTCTCGGCGGTGGACCCCCGAGGGCCGACGTAGGCGAGCCCACCAAAACCGCAGGTCAGAGGGCTGAGGAAGGGCCGCCATCGTCCGCATTGAGCGGGGCGGAACTGCGGGCGGCCCGCAAGGCCCTGGCCTCCTGCGAACGCAAGCTCGACAAACTCCGCGAGGAGCTGGCGGCGACCCACCAAGCGATGGCAGACAGCGACCAGTCGGACTACCAGCGCCTGGACAAGCTGCTCCGCCAAGCGCGCCGAATCGAGGCGGAAATCGCCACCCAAGAAGAGCACTGGCTCGAACTGGCGGCTGCGTTGGAGTAAGGCGCGTCCGGCTAGACCACGAGCCGCGCGCCGGAGGCCGGGGCTTTGGTTATTAGGGTTTCGTGGGGTGGGCCAATGGCTTGTGCGAGGGCTTGGGCGTGGGCGGGGTTCTGCGCTAGGACGATGACGGTCGGTCCTGATCCGGTGATCGTCGCCCCGAGCGCGCCGTTGGTGCGCGCGGTGTCGAGGATGGGCGCCAGTTCGGGGGACAGGGCCAGCGCTGGGACTTCGAGGTCGTTGACGAGGTGCTCGCCCACGGCTGCGAGGTCCCCGCGCCGCAGTCCCCGGAGGAGCGCTTCGGGTGGCTGGTCGGCGAGGACGGGGTCCGGACCGCCGGCGAGGCGACGGTCTGTCTGCCCGCGCATCGCGTCGAGCTGGGCAAAGACCTCGCGCGTGCTCAATCCCTTCCTGCTCGTCACCAGTAGCCAGGTCAGCGCACCTTGTGTCGCGACGCTCTCCAGCTGCTCCCCGCGCCCACGCCCGATCGCGGTCCCGCCGGCGAGGCAGAAGTTGACATCGGACCCCAGGCGGGCTGCGAGTCGGTGCCGCCCCTCCTCGCCCAGCCCTGCGCGCCACAGCTCGTCGCAGGCCACGAGCGTCGCCGCCGCATCGGCCGACCCTCCCGCGAGCCCACCCGCCACGGGAATGCGCTTCTCGATGTCAATCGCGAGTCGCGGCGCGATGCCAGCCTCTCGCGCCACAAGCTGCGCCGCCTGCACCGCGAGGTTCTCCGCTCCGAGCGGCACCTTTGCTTTGTCGAGCCCTTCCACCGTGAGGACGATGCCGGGCTCCCCGGTCTCCCGAGCCGTCACCTTTTCCCAGAGGTCGATTGCTTGAAAGACGGTGAGCAGCGGGTGATACCCGTCAGATCGCCGGGCCCCTCCCCGTAGGAACAGGTTGATCTTGGCGGGGGCAAGTGCCGTGACTTCAGTGGGCATCGTTGCTCCCTTGTGTCGTCGTGGACCTGGCTGCTTCGGCGATCCTTGCGAAGTCGTCAATGCCGAGCCGTTCCCCTCGGGTCGTTGGAGGGACTCCCGCCCTGACCAGCACCTCTTCCGCTCTGGCGACCCCTCCGGCCCACGTTGCCAGAGCTGATCGAAGCATCTTGCGTCGTTGGCTGAATGCAGCGTCCACCACTGCGAATACCTCCTCACGCGGCGCGGTTGTCTCCGGGGGGTCGCGCCGCTCCAGCACGACCAGGGCAGAGTCCACCCGAGGGACCGGCCAAAACGCCGCCCGTCCCACTCCCCCGGCTCGACGCGCGGAGGCGAACCAGGCCCGCTTGGCGGAAGGAACGCCGTACACCCGCGACCCCGGATCGGCGACGAGCCGATCAGACACCTCAGCCTGGACCATCACGACCGCTCTTTCGATTTCCGGGAATCGCTCCAGGAACCGCAGGATGACCGGCACTGCAACGTTGTAGGGAAGGTTTGCCACCAACACCTGCGGCGGCGTCCCCGGGAGCGAGTCCACGCGCAGCGCATCGGCCTCGACCACTGTCAACCGTCCCGTGAGCGATGGTGCCCGCTGCGCCACCGTTTCCGGGAGCGCCCGCGCCAGCAGCGGATCGATCTCCACCGCGACCACCTCGGCCCCAGCCTCCAACAGAGCCAAGGTCAGCGACCCGAAACCCGGCCCCACCTCAACAACCCGAGCCGCCACCCCCGACCCCAGCGCAAGGCGATCCTCGACACAACCCAACCCGCCGCCATCGTCCACCACCCCCAACCTGGCAACCCGCCGCACCGTCCCGGAGTCCACGACGAAGTTTTGCCCCAGCGACTTAGCCGGCCGCACCCCCAAACGTGAGGCAAGAGCGCGAATGTCGGACGGCCCCAAAAGCCCCACCGCAGCGAAGGTCACGTCAGTACCGGGGGGTTAGTACCAGCCTTTGGACTGGAAGGCTGACCAGGCGCCGCAGGGGGTGCCGTAGCGGCCCTTGATGTAGCCAAGACCCCACTTGATCTGGGTCTTGGGGTTGGTCTGCCAGTCCGAGCCCGCCGAGGCCATCTTCGAGCCGGGCAGGGCTTGGGGGATGCCATAGGCGCCGGAGTAGCGGTTCGCAGCCGTGGTCTTCCAGCCGGACTCGCGGTCCCAGAGGGCGACGAGGCAGCGGAACTCAGTGTCGTCCTTGACCATGCCGCGGGCAATGCCCTTCGCGGAGGAGGGGCTTACGTTGATGTTGACGTTGGGAACGGAGATTGCCCTCCCGGAGGGCGTGCGAGGCGGCTCCTTGGTGCCGACGTGCACCACCTTGTTCTGCGGCTTCGACAGGACCACTTCTGCGAGGACTTCCTCCGCCACCGTGTCCCCAGCGACGGTCGTCGCCTTGTAGGTGATGACTCTCTCGCCGACCCGACCCTTCTTGACGACCTTCTTCTCCCCCTTGAACAGGGAGGGGTCCTCCTTGGTGATCGTCTTGAACTTCGTGGTTTCGGTCCGCTGGCCGTCCTCCAACTGAGCGCGGTCAACGACGAGGGTCTGCCCATCACTCGCCTGCGCATCGAGGTCAACCGAGACCTGGTCTGCCGCCGAGAGCACAACACCCAGGTCACTCAAGGCCTCGCCCACCGTGGCAGCGGTCGTCTCTTCGGTGATCGTCACCCCGTCCACTTCGACGGTGACGGTCTTGGGGGTCTGGATACGAACAGGATGGTCAAGACGCGACACGGCTGCCGATCGGTTGACCGACAGGGCGACATCCTGAGCGCGAACCCCGATCTCAGCCAGGGCCGCCTCGACGGTCGGCTCGGTGGTCCACACCCTCTGCGGCTTGCCGTCAATCGACAGGTCAAGCGCGCGGGCTCGGCGAACCACGATCTCGCCGTCGCGTGGAATCGCCTCATCCACCCCAGGAGCCACGATGTCGTGGGCCGAGACGACAATGCCCTGATCATTCAGAACCTGACCCACAGACTTGGCGAGTGTGGATGTCGAGGTCTTCACGCCATCAACCTCGATCGTCACATTCCGGTGCACAACCGCGAAAACTCCGATCCCACCACACAGGAGACTGAGCACCGCCACGCGCGCAGCAAATCGGACCCGCCGGGCCTTCCTAGCACGCCGACGGGCTCGTCCCGCTTCCGCGCGGGTGAGAGTTGGGGTCGCGTCGGACAGGGCATCGGCCCTGGTCACGCTCCCACTGGGGAAGTTTGTGGACACACGCTTCCAAACGGTCGGTTGACACGTACCATCCCACCGTAGCGGATTTCCGCGGATTTCGCGACCAGCCGAATCTTGACTACCACGAGCCATAGACGCGCACCGTCGTCTCGGCCAGGGTGGAACAAGCGACATCGAGGGACACATCGTGGAGCGCGGCAATCGCTCGCACCGTTGTCGCTGCCATGTAAGGCGCGTTGGGGCGCCCGCGGAACGGGTGGGGTGTCAAGTACGGCGCATCGGTCTCCACCAGCAGTTTTGTCAGCGGCATCGAGGCGACGGCCTCCCGCAACTCCCCCGCTCCCGCGAAAGTCACCGTCCCCGCGACCGACAAATACCAGCCGTTTGCCGCGAGGATTTCCGCCATCTCCCGGTCGCCGGAGAAGCAGTGAAACACCGTCCGCTCCGGTGCGCCATCGTGGGCCAAGACGCGCAGAATGTCGCCATGGGCGTCGCGGTCGTGGATCTGCATCGCCAACCCAAGCTCCTTGGCCAGGGCGATGTGGTCGCGAAATGCCTGCTCCTGGGCTGCGTGGCCCTCGGGTCCCGTGCGGTAGTAGTCGAGCCCCGTCTCCCCGATCGCCCGGATCCGCTCCTGCTCTTTGGCCATTCGCGCGACTTCTGCCAGCGCTGCCTCGTACTCGGACGATGACGGCCCTGGCCACAGGCTTCCCGCTGGCGAGACCCCCGCCCCAGCTTCCGCGCACGGTGGCAGCCCTCCCCCCATGCTCACACCCTTCCCCGCCCCCACCCCCGCGCACGATGACGGCCCAACCCTTGGTCCGTCATCGTCCATCCGCGTTGCTTGGGTCCGCGCCGCCATGCGGGCCGCCTCATTGGGATGGATCGCGATGGCGCCGAGCAGCGCCGGCTCGATTTGGACGGCGTGGGCCGTCCACCGTGCGGCGTCCAGGTCGCAGCCACACTGGACGAAGCGGTCAATCCCCACGGCCTTGCCTCGGGCGACCTGTTCGTCGAGGGTGAGCTGCTCTACTCCGCCGCCGGGGCCCTGACCAGGCTCGATGTGAGTGTGGTTGTCCGGGACGGGGAGGGGAAGCGGCTCGGGAGCCGGGGGATAGGTGTAGTCGCGTGCCACACCCGCGAGCCTACTCCCACGCTGTGCGGCACCGCTGACCCCATAGGATTGTCCGATGGGTATAAAGACTGTTCGCCTGTTTTTTTCCTGTCTGCTCGTCATCGGCCTGGGGGTGGTGTGTGCGCCGATGGTCGGCGCGATTCCTTCGGGAACCGTGGGATCGGGCCCGTTGGCGGGGGGAACGACGGTCAGCGGGATGGCTCCCTGCGCCGCCAGGATCGCCGGAGGCGAAGAGACGGGGTATGCGTTGGATGTCGAGGGCGGTGCCTGGGCCTGGGGCGGTAACGCCTATGGCCAGTTGGGCAACGGCACCACCACGGACTCGCTGGTTCCGGTTCGGGTTGCGGCCGCCTCGGGGGCGCTTCCACCGTTCACCGCCATCGCTGCGGGCCAGAACGCGGGGTACGCGTTGGATGTGGACGGCGGTGCCTGGGCCTGGGGTCGAGGCGAGGTCGGCCAGTTGGGCGACGGTGCCAAGGCACAGTCGGAGAGGCCGGTTCAGCTTGCGGTCGCCTTCGGGGCGCTGCCTCAGTTCACCGCGATCGCCGCCGGACATCATTTTGGGCTCGCATTGGATCTCAGCGGCGGCGTCTGGGGCTGGGGAGAGAACATCGCCGGCCAGCTGGGGAAACCCGCCATCTTTACCGGCGAGGCTTGGCCGGAGAAAGTCCAGGCCGCCTCGGGGTCACTGCCTCCGTTCACCGCGATCGCCGCCGGGATTTTTACGGGGCACGCGTTGGATGTCAACGGCCGTGTCTGGGGCTGGGGAGCCGGTTCCTTGGGTCAGTTAGGAAACGGCCTCCGCGCGGACGACTACCGGCCGACTCAGGTGGAAGCCGCATCGGGGACGCTGCCTGTGTTCACCGCGATTGCTGCGGGAAATGCCTCGGTGTATGCGCTTGATGTCAACGGCGGCGTCTGGGCGTGGGGACAGAACGACTACGGCGAGCTAGGCAATGGCAACACCACGCTTCAGACTCGGCCGGTTCAGGTCCAGGCCGCATCGGGAACGCTCCCCGTGATCACCGCGATCGCCGCGGGCCGCTACACCGGGTACGCGCTGGATGAGGATGGTGGCATGTGGGCCTGGGGCCGAGGCGATGACGGCGAGCTGGGCAACGACACCACCACAGACTCGTCACGGGCGGTTCAGGTGAAGGCCGCATCCGGGACACTGCCGAGGTTCGCCACCATTGCCGCCGGTTTCCACGCAGGGTACGCAGTCGATGACAAGTGCGGTATCTGGGCATGGGGATTTAACTCCGACGGCCAGCTGGGCGATGGCACCACCACCCGCTCGTTGACACCGCTTGAGGTTGTGGGGATCCCTCTGGCGTCGACGGTCGGAAACGTGACGTTCGCCGGGGTTGCGGGAACGGGGCTGTCGCAGAGCGGCGGGCTGTGGTCCGTGACCACCCCGGCGGGGTGCGGCCCGGCCCCTGTGGAGGTCTGGTTCGGCTCGGCGACCGTGCAGGATCGGGTGGCTAACGTGGGAGTCTTTGAGTTCGGTCAGCCGCCTGGGATTGGTGCCCAGCCAGCTTCGGGTGTGGTGGCAGCAGGCGAGACGTTCACCGCTGTGGTCGGGGTATTTGGCGACCCGGTGCCGTCGGTGCGATGGCAATCACGCATCGGAGCTGGTGGGTGGGTCGATATCCCAGGAGCTAGTGGAATGACGCTGACCACCCGGCCCAGCGTGACGACACAGTACCGGGCGGTGGCGACCAACTGCTGGTCGGTGGCAGACCCGGCTCATACTGCGGTGTCTTCCACCGCCTTGGTTTCGGTCTCTTCACCCTCCTCCTCGGCCCCCTCCTCCCCCGCAACCACGCCCACCTCCTCACCGTCACCGCAGACCAAGAAGGTCACTTCGGTGGCGTTGGCGATGAAGAAGGTCACGATGAAGAAGAGGACGAGCCTCAAGGCCGTCTCCTTGGCCTACCCGGTGGGCCTGGGGGCCAAGCTGTCGTGGACCTCAAGCAATCCCAAGGTGGCCAAAGTCAATGCGAAAGGAAAGATCACGGCTTTGAAACCCGGTCGCGCCGTGATCACCGCGAAAGCCGAGAGCGGCAAACGCGCACGGCTGAAGGTCACCGTGGTCGCCAAGGCAACCAAAGCCAAGACCGTCAAGGCCGCGCACAAGAGCGCCGGAGTTCGGGCCCCCAGCCCCGACAAGATCATCGTCAAGAAGGGCAAGTCGGCCCGGCTCACAGTGGCACCAGGCCCCGCGAAGGCCACCCTAAAGAAGATGCCAACCTTCCGCTCCACGAAGCCCAAAGTCGCCTCGGTCGACAAGACCGGACTGGTCACCACCCACAAGAAGGGCAAAGCCAAGGTCACCGTCAAGCTCGCCGGGAAGAAGACGGCGATCCTTATTCATGTTGTGTAGCGGAACCCACTCCCCGAGTGATGGCCAGGTGGGCACACTGCCAACGGGGGCGGTGGGTTCGAGATTTCCTCGC
>WQYN01000103.1 GCA_009781225.1 Micrococcales bacterium
GAGCGCTCGTCGCGGCGAATACCGGGTGGTGTTCGAGCTTCGTGAGGAGGCTCGCACTCTGGCGGTTGTGCGGATTGCCCACCGCCGCGATGCCTACCGGGGTTGGTGAGGTCGTGCGTCACATTGAGTTTGCTCAAGTGTCCACGTATCGAGGCCGTCCTGTGTTCGTGCCAACGGCGCTCCCGCAGCTTCGTGCCGAGCGTGCGTTCGCGACGGTTGAGTTGCCGCTGCATCTGAACTGGTCGAATCCAGGGCGTCGTTTCAACATGGCCGACCGATACCAGCGGAGGCTGGTCTATGAGGCGGTCCTGACCGAAGGGCGCCCAGAGGACGTGCTGGCATACATCGACGGAACGCTCCTGATCGACTTGTGGGACGAGCTCATTCTCCCGTCTGTCCTACGCGCCGCGTGGGACGACGCGATCGCCGGTACACGCGACGCTGGGGAGGCGTAGATGCAGGCGGACGGAGGGCTGACCGGCTTTCAGGTCGAAGTCGCTCAGCTGTTCTTCAACCAGGAAGAGTCGGCAGGCTTCGTGGTGGCTGGCGGCGCCGCTCTGCTCGTCTCCGATGAGGGAGTTCTTCGCGAGCTGGGCTGCAGAGCTACTCGACGGGGGCTAACGCACGGGTCGGACGGGTCGCCATCGTGCGTGTCTTCTTGTGCACGATGGCGGCCCTTGCGTTGGGTGGGACTGGGCACCGGGGCTTTGGGCGAGACGGTGTGTCACTTGACATCCTTCGGAGTGGTACACTTTGCGGGTGCCGACAGCCCACCCTCGAATACAGGTCACCTGTGATCCACGCCTGGAGCGCGTGTTGAGAATCGGTAGGGAGCGGTGGCCGGGGCGTCGTCCGGGCGCGATCCTCGTTGGACTGGCTGAGGAGCGGGCGGACCAACTCGCCATGGGTGGTCTTGGTGAGCGTCCTGACCCGGCCCTCAGTCTGCTGACCTTCAATGGCCCGCGCATTTCCATGCAGGAGATCCAGGACATCATCGACGATGAAGACTGAACTCGCCGACGTCAATGTCCTGGTGGCCCTGGTGGTCGAATCGTCTAGTGGACACGCCGACGCGATGGCGTGGCTCCGCCAGACACCGCGGTTCGCGACGACACCCATCACCGAAGTGGGACTCGTGCGCCTCCTGCTCAACCCGTCGGTCGTGCCCGGGGTGACGATCACCCTGGCCGTCGAGAGCCTGGCGAGGATCAAGGCCCTGCCCGGGGCTCAGTTCTGGCCAGATGGGACCTCGCTCGCGGACCGCAGAGCCATCACGGCCCACGTTCGCGGCCATGGCCAAGTCACCGACACCCACCTGGTGAACCTCGCGATCGCGAACAACGGGATCCTGGCGACTTTCGACCGAAGGATCGAGGATTCACTGGCTGCCAAGGACCGAGTCCACGTCCACATCCTGGGGCGCTGACCTCCCGCAGCTTGCTGTCGAGCGCGCGTTCGCGACGGTTGAGTTGCCGCTGCATCTGAACTGGGCGCGCGGCAGGCGGCGGGCGGTGCGATGTAGACGCGCGTCTACATTGGGGGCTATGCTTCTCGCATGTTGACCGTGAGCACCAGGGAACTCAAGCAGAACCCGGCTGAGGCCATCCGTCGGGTGATGGACGCGGGCGAGCCTGCCGCTATCACGGTGTACGGGAGACCGACGGGAGTGGTCATCGCTCCGGAAATGCAGGCTTCGAGGCGTACGTGGGTTTCCGGTCAGGCTCTGGCTCGGGCGGTGACTCCCATGGACGGGGCGCAGGCGCAGGCCTGGGCCACGGATCTGGCCGACAGCCGCTCCGGGGAGTTTGGGCGCGATCTGTGGGGAGGCAAGCCGTGATCCTGCTGGACACCAGTGTGCTCATTGCGGAAGACCTGGCCGCCTTGTCGGCCGAGCAAGAGTACGCCGCATCCATCTTGTCCCGCGCCGAGCTGGAATTCGGGATCGCTGTCGCGAAGGGCGCGACTGCAGATTTGCGCCGGCATCGGCTCGACCGCCTCGACGCCTTGTTCGAGTGGCTGCCGTTCACCTCGACGACGACTCGTGCCTACGGCATTCTCGCCAGGGCATTGCATCCGACAGCGCCTGCCCAGGCTCGCCGGGTTGATACCTACATCGCTGCCCACGCCCTGGAACTGGGCGTCCCTCTCATGACAGGCAACCCGGCGGACTTCCGGCGGCTGAGTCGGCTCATCACGGTGGTCCCGTTCAGCCCCTAAGCCCCCACTGGCGGACTGCCATCGAAACCCCGCGGGAGCCAAGAGCGGGACGGAAGCGCCGCCATCGTCCGCAAACACCAAGCTCTCACGCGCCTAGCAACCCCAGCGGGACCACAGCGATTCCATCGGGCCGCCGGTAGGCGCGAGCCCCCGTGTTCAGCACGACCCGGTCAACGACCCAGCCAGGAGCCCGCTCCGCCAGCCATGCCAGGTGAGCCACGTCCGCCGGGCGCACGGTCGCGGACAGTTTCACTTCGATCGCCACCACCTTTCGGTCTGGCCGCTCGACAATGATGTCAACCTCGTGCTCGCCCCCTCGAAGCCGGAAGTGCGACACCGTTGCCCGCAGTCCCTGCGCCAACACCCGGACAGTCTGAGCGGCCAAGGACTCAAACAGGCCCCCAAGGAAAGTCCCGTCGCGACCAACCCCGCCCGGCCCATTCCCCCGAACCAGGGACTCGTGTGTCGCCCCCGCCAAGAGCGCTGCCAGAGAAGGGTCGACAAGATGGTGTTTGGGCGCGCGGCCAAGTCGGGTCAGGGGGGCCGACCCGGGCGACCAAGCAGGCAACGGGTCGAGAACCCAGAGCCGCTGGAGAAGGTCTCGGTATGCCATCGCGGTGGGGGCGCTCGGCTTGACGTCCTGGCCCGGTGTCGCCGCCCGAAGAATCGCCGCGTACGAAGCTGCTGTCCCTGTCGCCGCCCCATACGCGCTCAGCCAGCCTCGCAGCGACTCGGGTCGCAGCACCTTGGCCCCGAACGCCTCCACATCGTGATCCACGATGCGGTCGACGTAGCTCTCCAGCAGATAGGGCCGAGCCTCGGCCGCAGCCTGCCGAATCCCGGGAAACCCCGAGCAAAGAATCTCGTCAACGTAGTCATCAAGGGCGAGGTCCGTGCTCCCCTCCACCTCCGGCGCGTCCCCAGCCAGGAGCGCGCCCAGCGACACCGTGGGCTGCTCGATCCCCCGCTCCGGCAGCGACCAGGGTCGCATCATCAGCCGCACAATGCGCCCCGCGCCCGAGTGAATCCGCGCCTGAGGCCGAGGCATCGCCGAGCCTGCCAGCAGAAACCTCCCCGGCTCGGCCCCGTCATCGACCGCGTGGCGCACCACGTTCCATACGCTCGGCACAAGGTGCCATTCGTCAATGAGAATGGTTCCCTTACCCCGCATCACCGCTCTCGGGTTGCCTAAGACGATGCTCTCGGTTCCCTCGTCATCCAGGGAAAACACCGTCTGGGCACGCTGCCGGGCTGTCGCTGTCTTCCCCACTCCCTTAGCTCCTTCAAGGACGATGGCGGGAAGCACCTTGGTCATCACGTCCAGTTGGTCGTCCACGAGCCTTGGCCTGTACTCCATGAGGGGAGTTTACCATTCGCAGGACCTCGACTTGTCGATTTGCGGGCTCCAGACTTGTCGAAATGCGGGGACGCGACTTGTCTGTTTGCGGAATCAGCCACGTCGATCTAGGCCGTCGTGCCGACCGGAAGCGCCGCCATCGTCCGTGGAAGCCCTGAGCCTCTACTGCCGGACTGCCACCAACACGCCATCCCCTGCGGGGACCAGCGTCAATGCAAACCCTTCCAGCCCCCGCACGGCGCGGACCAACTCGCGCACCGAGGTCGTCCCCGGGTCGCGCAACGCCGGGTCGGGCACGCGCCCAAATCCGAAGGCTCCGTTGACCACGAGGACCCCACCCACCCGCAGGATCCGCAGCGCATCCTCCAGCCGGTCCGTGTCATGCGCCCCCGTCGCGTTGAGTAGCACGAGGTCGTAGGCGGCATCGGCCAGTCGGGGCAGCACTTCCAGGGGGCGGGAGTTGATGAGCCGGGTCGCGCCAGCCGGGATCTCGGCTTCGGCGAACGCGGCGCGGGCGGCGTCGAGGTGTTCGGATTCTGCGTCGATCGTCGTGAGAACCCCACCGGTGGGCATCCCGGCGAGGACGGCGAGCGCCCCGATTCCGGCGCCGGTGCCGATGTCGACGGCGGACTTGGCGCCGACGGCGGCGGTTAGGACGGTGATGAGGGCGCAGGCGCCGGGGGAGGGGGCGGCGAGACCCAATTCTGAGGCTCGGTCGCGTGCCCGCAGGGCTGGCTCGCCTAAGGGGCGGAAGTCCTCGGCGAAAGCCCAGTTCGCCGCCATGTCACCATGCATGACCTCGATGGTAGCGGGCAGGGGACGGCAAGCCGGGGAAGGGCGCGCCCGCGACCGCAATTCGGTGATGATGCAGGTCACAGCTCCCGCCTCGCGCCGGCAACAAGATCACGGAATTGCGACGACACCGTTTGACAGAAGCCGGCGGTCTGGGTGTATCCTGGGAGGCACTTGCTCGGCATCCGACTCCGACGCCCCCGTAGGCGGATGCACACGTACCCCGGTGCGTGCTGCGTCAAAAGAGAGTTGCCCACTGTGTCTGCTGCCCCGTCCGCTCCAGTCCCATATCCGCCAGACATGCCACCGTCCTGGGACGCGCTTGTGCGTGAGCACGCCAACCGTGTCTACCGCCTTGCCTACCGCTTGACCGGCAACGTCCAGGACGCCGAGGACCTCACCCAGGAGACCTTCATCCGTGTCTTCCGGTCCATAGCGGCGTTCAAGCCGGGAACCCTCGAAGGCTGGATGCACCGGATCACGGTCAACCTATTCCTCGACCAGGTGCGCCACCACGGTCGGCTGCGCATCGAGTCCTACGGGGACAACATCGAAGACTTCTTCAGCCGCGCGGCCGGACCCGAGCCCGAATTCGAATACACCAACCTTGACCTCGACATTCAGCAGGCCCTCGACACGCTGCCGGCCGACTACCGGGCGGCTGTCGTCCTGGCAGACATCGAGGGCTACACCTATGACGAGATCGGTGTGCTCCTCGACACCAAGGTGGGGACCGTCGCCTCGCGTATTCACCGTGGCCGGGCCCAGTTGCGTGATCTGCTGGCGCACCGCGCTCCCCGCCGCAGGCTTGAGCCGTCCGATGACGCGACTCGGCCTCTCGCGCAGGTGGTTCTCCTGACGGGAGGGCCTGCTGCATGAGCGGACACCTAGGCGAACAGGCGGGCGCCTTTGCCGATGGCGCCCTGTCGGCCGAAAAGATGGCGCGGGCTTGGTCTCACTATCGCTCCTGCATCATTTGCCGCGATCTTGTCGCTGGTCAGCGGGAGGTTCGCGAAGAGCTACGCAAGCTGAGGCACTCGAAGATCCCCCCCGATATCCTCAACGGGCTCTACGCCATCGCGTCGGAAGAGGCCCTCCAACCCAGGCGCCGTCATCGTGCGCCAGTTGGGGCAACAAAGCGGCCAAGGCGACGTAGCGCTGTGCGCATGCTCACGGGAGTGGGGGCTGCGGCCTGCGCGATTGTTTCGGGGCTGTGGGTGCTGGGCGGCGGGCAGGAGTCGGGGATGGGCCTGCTGGAGGAGACGCTCGCGGCGGCGCGCGCCCACCGTGACGTGGCCGTCGAGCAGCCGGCGTCCCGCGTGACTGACGTTCTGGGCGCGGATTGGGCGGGGCTGGACTCGTTGCCCACCGGTTACTCGGTCGAGGCGATCGAGACCAAGGAAGGTGCGGCCAGCGACCACGTGCACATTTACCTGTCCACACCCACGGGCAAGGTGTCTTTGACGGTCAGCCACACGCTCCTGCGTTCGGACCATGTCGGCGTTTTGGAACCGCAGTCAATCGGGGGTCGGACCGTCCACGGCGAGGAGTCCGGGGGGCGGATCACGGGTCTGTGGCAAAGCGGTGAGGATGCGGTCGCCTTTGTCTCGGAGGCGAGCGTCACCTCTCTGGAGACCATCATCAAGGGGACGCCGGAGACCCAGTCTTCCTCCTTCCCGACGCGGGTCTCGCGCGGCTGGCACTTCATTACCTCAGCGTTGGACTGACGTCAGCCATCTTTGGCGATACGATGACCCAATGACAAGAATCCTTCTTGCTGAAGATGATGCCGCCATCGCCGAACCTCTCGCCCGCGCGCTGGGTCGCGAAGGCTATGACGTGTCCGTCAACTCCACCGGCCAGGGGCTCCTTGACGAGGCCGCTGGGGGAGACCTCGTGATCCTTGACCTCGGTCTTCCCGATATGGACGGCCTTGACGTGGCGCGCGCTATCCGCGCCCGCGGCCTGGCTTTGCCCATCCTGATTCTCACGGCTCGCGCCGATGAGGTTGACACCGTGGTCGGGCTGGACGCCGGGGCCGACGACTACGTGACCAAACCTTTCCGCCTTGCTGAACTTCTCGCGCGAGTCCGCGCCCTCCTGCGTCGCACCGGTACCGACCCTGCCGACGACGAGATCCGCGCCCAGGACGTACGCGTTGACCTCGGTGCCCGCCGCGCCTTTGTCGCCGACCGCGAGCTGCACCTCACGGCCCGCGAATTCGACCTCCTGCGTGTCCTGACTCGCGCTGCCGGAACCATGGTCACCCGCGAGGCGCTCATGGCTGAGGTGTGGGGCGCCGACCCCGCCTCCTCAACCAAGACCCTCGACATGCACATCTCCTGGCTTCGCCGCAAACTGGGCGATGACCCGAACTCACCTCAGTACATCGCGACAGTCCGTGGGCTGGGCTTCCGCTTCGAATCTGACGACTAGTGGATCGGCGTCTGCGGCTGGCGACCATCTCGGCGGTCTTCCTGGCCGTCGTGCTGCTCGGCATTCCCTGCGGATTCCTCGCCGCCCAAGCGACCGGTCGCGCCGCTATGGCCGAGGTCCAGCGCCGCTGTGATTCCGTTGCCGGCTTCGCCAACACGGCTGCGGACATCTCCTTCGTCATCAAGCCCGAGGACCTCGAGACCTTCACCGGCCAGGACTCCGGCGGCCTGACCAACAGCGTCGAGGTCAAGCTTGAGGACGGGCAGGTCATCAAGGCCGGCCCCGCCCTGAAGGAGCCGCTGCGGGTGGTCTATTCCGCCGCGAATGGTCCCGTCGTGACCTGCGCCGTGTCCTGGGTTGCGCTCCAGATCTACGCGGCCCGCGCCATCGTTCTCGTTGCCTTGGTCGCGATTGTTGCGATTGCCGCGGGGTGGGTGGTCGCCACTCGGCAGGCTCGGCGGCTGACGCGCCCCCTCATCTACCTGGCGGCGTCGGCGGAGCAGCTGGGTGCGGGCCGGGTTCGTCCCCACCTGAGCCCCACGGGGATTGAGGAGATTGACCTCGTCGCCGACGAGCTTGCCCGCTCCGCCGACCGCATGGCCCGTCGCCTGGCCGCCGAACGACAGTTCGCCTCCGATGCCTCCCACCAGCTCCGAACCCCTTTGACGGCGCTGTCCATGCGGTTGGAGGAGATTGAGATGCTGACGGACTCCGCCGAGGTGCGCGACGAAGCCCAGCGCTCCTTGGAGCAAATCGACCGCCTCGCCTCCACGATCAACGAGCTGCTGGGCCGCTCCTCCCGCGAGGGCGAGTCCGACACCGTCGAGGCGCTCCGGCTCGTTGACATCGCAGCCCAGCAGGAGGACGAGTGGGCGGTCGTCTTCGCCTCCGAGGGCCGCGAGCTCGTGGTCGACGTCCCCTGGGAGTTGGGCGTCCTGGCCACCCCCGGCGCCTTGGCCCAGGTGGTCGCCACCCTCATCGAGAATTCCCTCAAGCACGGCGGCGGGCGCACCACGGTCCGGGCCGCCAAGGCCTCCGGTGGCGTCTCCCTGGAGGTCGCCGATGAAGGCGAGGGCGTCAGCGACGAGATGGCTCCCCACATCTTCGAGCGTCACGTCACCTCCGGAGGTGGCACCGGTCTAGGTCTCGCTCTTGCTCGCGATCTAGCTGCGCACGATGGCGGACGCCTAGAACTCGCACAACGTCGCCCCGCCGTGTTCCGGCTTTTTCTTAGGGCAGCCGTGTTCGGAGGAGTAGAAGCCGTAGTCTTCCCCGAAGGCGAGGAAGTCAACCCCGTGTGAGGGCTGCTCTGCGACGCGCTGCGCCGAGCCGCGCCGCGCCGACAGCGCTGCCCTGCGCCCCTCCGCGCTGCTGACAGCGCTGCCCCGAGGCCCTCCCGCGCCCCCCAAGCGCCCCCCAAGCGCCCCCCCCGCGCCGAGTGCGAGGAATCCGACACTTTGGACCGCTGTCACACCCTCCGGATTGTCGGATTCCTCGCACGCGCTGTCCTTGTGGCGGGCGGCTGACGTGGGTCAGTCTTGGCGGCCGGTGAAGATTACGAACTTGTACATGGCGTAGCGGAAGATGGTGCCTAGGCCTACGCCGATGATGTTGCGGGAGACGTTGTCGGCTAGCTGGCTGTGGAAGCCGAGGACCCAGTGGGAGACGTAGTGGCAGCCGACGGCGATGCCGACGCCGACGACGTTGACAGCAAGGAAAGCAGCGAACTCGATCCCGGTTTGACGGTTGCGTTTGGTTCGGAAGGTCCAGTAGCGGTTGCCCAGCCAGGCGACGATGATCGAGGCAAACCCTGAGAAGACGCCGGCTCGGACTTCTTGGCCATGGAAGTAGGTGATGGGGCCGTAGGCCAGGAGGTTGAAGCCGCCGGCGTCCACGACGTAGGCGACGGC
>WQYN01000104.1 GCA_009781225.1 Micrococcales bacterium
CATCCACGATTCATTCCTCTCTTGATCTCGGCGTCCCACCAGTTAGGCAGCGGATAGCGCGGGGTTAGCGCTCGTGCTGGGGGGGCGGGGTAGTCCAGACGGGGCGGCGTGGGGGGCGCCAGCCGGGGGGCTCGGGGCCTCGGGCGACGGAGGGGCGGGGGGGCGGGGGGATCTGGACGGGTCCGGGCGCCAGAGGGAGGAGAGGTGGGGGTGGGGGCGCGGAGGATTCGCCGGGAGAGCGGAAGAGGGCGCGGACGTAGGGGCGGCGCGTCGGTGCTCCCTCCTCGGGGGTGGCGGAGATCGGGGCGAGCAGGCCGGGGGGGATGGTGATCGGGCCGGTGGGGAGTTCGGGCGGGGCGATCACTTCGATCGCGGTGGTGGGGGGCGCGGGGACGGCGGGACGAGTGACGGTTCCGCGCGGAGGGACGGTTATTGGCGGAGGGGCAGAGGTCGGCGGAGGCGCGGGCAACCCCGCACCCCCACCATCAACAACACCAAGCGAAGACGGCGCAGCCTCAATCGGAACCGACAACCCCGCACCCCCACCATCAACAACACCAAGCGAAGACGGCGCAGCCTCAATCGGCATTGGCAAGTCAGCAACCCCGCCGTGGCGTCCTCGGGGGAATGGAGGCGATACGTCGACCGCGGCCAAGACTCGGCGGAAAGGATGGGGGGACGATGGCGGTTCAACAGCAGGTGCGGCGGGCGGAGGCGGCCATTCCCCCCACCGGGGCAGCGTCTCACCGTGGGCGGAGACGGGCAGGGGCGCGGCGGCAGGTGCCACGCGCCGATCCGCCCTCGGCGCCACAACCCCAGGGGACCCCGCAACCCCGGAGAGACCCGCAATCCCTGAAGGACCCGTAGCCCCCGAAGGAATCAAGGCCACCGTGTACCCCGTCACCTCAGCCTGCGCGCCGCCAGCCAGCCGCCCCGACGGCACTCCACGACTGGGCGTCGGATGGAAAGCCGCCTCGGCCACGCGCCGAAGCGGACCTGACCGGGGCGCCCGCAACCGACGCGAGCCACCCCCCGCCACCGCCACCTCGGGCGAGAAGTCGGAGACCTCGTAGGCAACCGACCAGGCCGGTGCCAGCACAGCTGGCACCGGCGGCAGTGCCACCGCACGGTGCGGCACCCCCGTCGGAAGGATCACAGGTGTCGATGGCCCCACCCGACCCGGTCCCACCACGACATCCGGCCGGTTGTAGGCATCGAGAACCTCGCCAGGCATAAGGTCACAGGCTTCAATAAGCGCATCAAGCTCGGGCACCATCAAGCGCAGGGGAACTCGTCCGGGAATCCACGTGAGGATGTCGGACCCCTCGAAGCGCATCGGCGTGCGCACTCGGTCTTCGCGCAGCAACCACCAGACAAAGCCCTCGTGGAGGATTGAATATGCCAGCTCAGGGTCCCCGGCCGTCACCGACCACGCCTCGGAAAACACCGACGCCGCTAGGTCCACCTGTTTGCCCCCCAGGCGCGCCTGCGGCAGCGGCAGCCCGGCGGGCGTGAACTCGACCGCGGGAAGGTGGTCTTCCAGAGTAAGAACAAAAACGGTCATCACCTGCGGACGCACCCGCCCACGAGGCGAGGTCTCGACCACCTCACCGCGGGAGGCGTCATCGTTCAAGGAAGGAATGAAGGTGTAGGTGAAGGCGGCGAAGTGCCGACCGCGATGCGAGCCGGTCAAGACATCGGTGACGCGCCGGTCAATCCCGGTGCCAAAGGGCTGCCCGCGCCAGCGCCGGGCAAGCGAATCGGCTTCGGGAGTGTAGGTCCAGCGGTAGAGGGCAGCCAGCGCCTTGAGCTCCTCAGCCCGGCGGTTGACGCGCTTCCACACCCAGATGCCAAACCCGGCGAGCAGGCCCAGGGCGAGTCCGACGGCGGGCACCGCCCCAGTCGCATCGGCCGCCCACACCTCCACCGCTCAGCTCACCCCCTGCGCGTTATCCGAGCCCGAGGTCGGAAAGACCGAAGAGAGTCAGGTACTCCAGCCCCTCGGCTTCCACCCGCTCCCGGGCGCCCGTTTCCCGATCGACGATGACGGCCACCGCCGCGACCTGCGCCCCTGCCTCGCGCAGCGCTGCCACTGCGGTGAGGACCGAACCGCCGGTCGTCGAGGTGTCCTCGACCGCAACCACCCGACGGCCCGCAACATCAGGACCCTCGATGCGCCGCGCCATCCCGTGGACCTTCGCCTCCTTGCGCACGACGAACGCGTCCAGGCGCTGCCCCCGAGCCGCCGCCGCGTGCATGAGGGCGGTCGCCACCGGATCGGCGCCGAGCGTGAGCCCCCCAACCGCGTCAATCTCCCCCGGCCCCAGGCCACGCGAGATGAGAAGGTCAAGGAGGAGCGACCCGATCAGCGGGGCCGCGCGATGGTCCAGAGTCGCGCGCCGGAGGTCCACGTAGTAGTCAGCCTCGCGTCCCGAAGCGAGCGTCACCCGACCCCAGACCACGGACAGCTCTGTCACCAAGCGCCGGAGGCGCTCGCGGTCATCCGCCATCGTCATCTCCCGTAGGGCTGCGAAATCGCGCGGATCAGCCCCCGCGGCGCGTGGCGAGCCAGGTGCCCGGCGACCCCGTAGCGCACCGAGGGCGTGGACAGGACTGCGCCGCGACGCACGTCGGCCAAGGCTGTCGTCACCACCTCGGCGGCGGAGAGCCAGACAATCTCGGGATAGCGCGAGGAGTCGATTCCGGCGCGGGAGTGAAACTCGGTGCGCGTCCGGCCAGGCAGGAGCGCTGTCGCGGTCACCCCCGTCCCCGACAGCTCGACGGCCAGCGACTCGGTGAACGAGGTCACCCAGGCCTTGGCCGCCGAGTAGGTCCCGTTCGCCATGTACCCCGCGACGGAGGAGACGTTGAGGATGGCCCCGCGCGCCCGCTGAATCATCTGCCCCATAGCCGCATGGCTCAACACCATGACAGCGCGCACCATCACGTCGAGGGCGCGTTCGGAGTCGGCAATCGCCGTGTCCGCGAACGATGTGGACGTTCCAAAGCCCGCGTTGTTAACCAGCAGGCCAACGGGCTTTTCCGTCGCCGCCAACCGCTCGGCGACCACCTTGAGCTGGGGTCGTTTCGCGAGGTCGGCCTTGATGACCTCGATCTCGACTCCGGCGGCCGCGCGCAGGCGGTCAGCATGCTCGGTCAAACGCTTCTGGTCGCGGGCGACCAGGACCAGGTCGTGCCGCGCGGCAGCGAGCTGCCAGGCAAATTCGAGGCCAAGCCCGCTGCTTGCCCCTGTGATCAAAGCTGTACCCATGAGTGCAAGGGTAGTCACCTCCGCAGACTTGCGGGAGCCGGTTGGTAGCGTCGGCTTATGCGGATCGCAACCTGGAACGTCAACTCCGTCCGTGCGCGCCTTGATCGCGTCCTCGCATACCTTGAGTCTCACGATGTCGATGTTCTCGCCCTCCAAGAAACCAAGGTGCACGATGACGGGTTCCCCACCTCCGCTTTCGCCTCCGCTGGGTATGAGGTTGCGACGTGGGGCGTTAGCCAGTGGAACGGGGTCGCCCTCGCCTCCCGCCTGGGAATCGCCGAGGTCAGGAGAGGTTTTCCTGGACAAGTTGAGTTCGGCGATCCTTCGGTGCTCGAGGCGCGTGCTGTGGGGGGCGTGTGCGGAGGGGTGCGCGTATGGAGCGTGTATGTCCCTCACGGGCGCGGGCCCGATGACCCGCATATGACCTACAAGCTGGACTTCCTGCGGGGTCTTGGGGCAGCTGCTTCTGAGTGGCTCGCGGCGTCGCCGTCGGATCCGGTGGCGGTCATGGGGGATTTCAATGTGGCTCCCCTGGATACGGACGTCTGGGATGCTTCGCTGTTCCGCTCCGCAACTCACGTCTCTCCTGCGGAGCGCGCCGCTTTGGGGACGCTCGAAGAGGCCGGGCTTGTGGAGGTGAGCAGGAGGTTTATCCCTGAACCGGGCGTCTACACCCAGTGGGACTACCGAGCCTTGCGTTTCCCTCGAAACGAGGGGATGCGGATTGACTTTGTCTATTGCTCGCCAGGGCTGGTTGAACGCGTGCGAGGTGCCGCCATCGTGCGCAATGAGCGTAAGGGGAGCGGAGCCTCAGACCACGTCCCCGTGGAAATCGACGTCGCGACGTAGGCCGGAGTCGCGGGCCTCCGCACGCCACGTTTTCCCCAACCCTTCGCGGCGCCTGATGGTGCGACCTGGGGCGGGGGGTTACACGCCACGTTTCCTCCCACCCTTCGCGGCACCTGATGGTGCGACCTGGGGCGGGGGGTTACACGCCACGTTTCCTCCCACCCTTCGCGGCGCCTGATGGTGCGACCTGGGGCGGGGGGTTCCAACTCGGTGACGGCGGGCGACCTGCCTGGTCAGAGGGTGGCGCACACGTCCTCGAGGCGGTCGACGAAGGCGCGGTCTCCGCGATGGACGATTCTGTGACCCTCATCCGCGAGCATCGCCTCCTGGGCATCGATGCCGCCGGGGTACTTCGGATTGAGCTCGCCGTCGCGCTTGAGGGCCCGCCACCAGGGGACATCCGGATCCTGCCTCTCGTGGGCCGCGTTGGCGACGAGGATGAGGAAGAAGCCGGTCATCATCGGGCAGGAATAGTCGGCGTCAGCCTTCCGGGCGAGGCTGTCCCCCAGGTCAGGAGCCGTGGCGACCTTGCCGTGCGGGATCTCGCGGACCACCTCGTCGTAGGCGAGCGGCGGGGCGAGGAGCATGAGCCCCTTGGGCGTCTCCTCCACCTTCGGCAAGTCGCCCGAATGCTGCAGTTTCTCCTGAAAGCTCTTCCGCGCCATCGTCCTGCCTTCCCGCACTGCCGCTCGCCAACGCTGCCACCCCCACCCTACCCGCCCGCGCCAAAGCGCCACCGCTCACCCTGCCCGCCCGCCCCGCCGTGCCCCCGCGGGCGGCGCGGGCGGCGTGGGCGTGCCACCGCTTACCCCGCGCGCCCACTCGCTCGCACCCGCCCGCCACCGCTTTCCACTCCAGGATCTCTCCGCGAGAAGGGCGGTTCGCTGAATTCTCAGGTCGGGTTTTCAGCGAAGCGACCTTTTCGCGGGGGTGGACATCGGACGAGCACCCGGGGCACCCCGGGCCCTCGCCGCCCCCCACCCCGGGCCCCGTCCGCGAAAAGGGCGGTTCGCTGAATCTTTCGTCCAAGTGTTCAGCGAAGCGACCTTCTCGCGGGTGGGATGGCCTTTGGCGTGTCTGTGGATAACCAAGGCGCGGAGTTGTCCACAGGTTTGGGAAGGTCGGGTTGCCTCAGAAGGACTCTTGATGGAAAGTGCCCCCATGAGTCGAGACCTCGCCCCACCCAAGGGGACGCCGCCCCAGGCGCTTCGCCAACATGGTGTCTTCACCCGGCAGCAAGCCCTGGTTGCCGGCTGGACCCGAAATCAGGTCGCATACCGAGTCCGAACGGGCGAGTGGGTCATCGTCGCTGGCCACGGCCTCTGCGCGGAGACCCAGAGCATCGAGTTCATTCAGCGGGCGTGGGCGGGACAACTGACCTGGCCAGACGCCTGTCTGTGGGGACCAAGCGCCATGGCAGCGTGGAGGGAGCTGGACCCAAGAGAACCTCCTGTCGCCCACACGGGGGAGGTGCACCTTGCAGTGCCCTGGCACCGTCGGCCACAACCTGGCCTGCGTGCGCACCAAGTGGACGTTCCGGAGTGGGACATCATGTGGATGAGGGGCCTGCGCACCCAGGCTCCGGGGTCTGCGCAGATCGATTCCCTCGCGACGATGCCGCTTCCCCACTCCCGGAGCTTGGCCGCCTTTCTAGTGACGCGAGAACAGATGCCGCTGGACGCCTTCGACCAGGCTCTTCAGGAATACAGGCTCCGACCAGGAGCGAAGCAGCTTCGACGCCTGCGACCCTTGTTCGCCGGCCGGGCGGCCTCAGAGGCTGAGCTGGCATTCCACGAGCTCCTGAGGCAGGCCGGAATCACCGGATGGAAACCCAACGAGCGGGTCGTACTCAATGACCGACGATGGGTCTGTGTCGACATACTCTTCCCCGACCTCAAGCTCGTCATCGAGATAGATGGCCCGACCCACTATTCTGACGTTGAGGCACGAGATCGTGACAACGCCCGAGATGCCGACCTCTTTGCCGCTGGGTACCACGTCCTGCGTTTGTCGACGACCGCGATCCAGCGCGACCCCGCAGAGACCGTCGAGAGGATCCGCGCCGCAGTCGCACGCCTGGCCGTCCCCGCCTCCGCGAAAAGGTCGGTTCGCTGACTCCTGCGGTCGAGTTTTCAGCGAAGCGACCTTTTCGCGGGTGAGGGTGGGGCGGGTGCGACTTTTGGGCGGGGGCGACTCAGGGGCGGAAGGTGGCGAGTCAGGGACGGGGGCGGGCCACGGCTTCGGCGGCGTTTAGGGGGGCGCGGGCTGTTTCGCGGCCCTCGTGGAGGGTTATTACGGTGCCGGCTACGCGGCTGATGAGCTCGAGGTCGTGGGAGACGACGAGCACCGCGGCTCCTGAATCTCGGCAGAACCCCATGACGGCATCCATGACCTCTGCCGTCGCCTCGGGGTCCAGGGCGGTTGCGGGTTCATCGAGAAGAAGGATGTCCGGGTCGGTGACCAGGGCACGAGCCATCGTCAAGCGCTGTTGCTCACCGAGGGACATCTCGCGTAACAGGCGGCCCAGGTCGCTCGGGTCGAATCCGACAAGCTCGCACATCTCGGCCGCGTCGCCCACCGGCCCGCGCCCGGTCTGCCGCGCCAGCTTCATCGCCCGGTCCATCGCCTGCGCGCCGGTGAACCGCTGCGCTCCGACGGGATCCTGCTCCTCGCGCACCCCGCGCACCCCCGCGCGGACAGTCTTGCGGTAGCGGCGCGGCGGGTGGTGGGGGTCGAGATCGCCGTAAGCCACCACCCCGGACGATGGCGCAGCCCACCCCGCGAGCACCTCGACCAGAGACGTTTTACCCGCCCCCGACTCGCCAATCACTCCGATCGGCGGCTCCCCTGGAATCAAATCGACCGACACACGATCGAGCACAGCGACCCCGTCGTAGACCACCGAGACACCGCGCGCGCACAGCGCTCGCCGATCGCTCACAATAACCTCCCCATAGGCGGGATCGTAGCCGTCCAACACAAGCATCCTGCGGACGATGACGTCCCGCGCGGTCCTCGGCGAACCTCACCAACCGCTGGTGGGGACCTGGGAGGGTGCCCAGACTCGCAACGACGAGCGCCCGTCGCGCGGGGGTTTCAGTGCTCGATGGCGTCCCGCGCGGTCCTTGGCGAGCCTCACTCACTGACCAACGATGGCCAGCAACTGTCTCGTTTGAGGTTCGGTGTTTCGCTAACATCGGCGTCTCTCAGGTCGTTTGTCGGGTAGCATGGCACCGAATCAGCAGGCTGTTTGTGGGAAGCCTGCGCCGCACACAAACGGATGGAATGATCAATGACAGCTCTTACTCGACGCCGCCGCGGCTGCGCCGCGCTCGGGGTCTTGGCAATCTCAGCAGTCGTCCTGTCAGGCTGCAAAATGGAAATCAACCTCGCCCTCAACGAAGACGACACTGCTGATGGCTCCTTCATCATGGCCATGTCAGCCGAAGAGCAGGGCATGCTCGAAGCCATGGGCATGTCGGCAGACGAACTGTGGGGCCAGATGAGCTCGGAGATGGGAGAGCTCGGCGAGAACGGTGAGGTCCGGGACTACAACCAGGACGGGATGACGGGCAAGGAGATCGTCTTCAGGGCCCAGTCCATCGACACCGCTGGTGGGGCTGTCACGGGCGACCAACTGTCGATCACCCGCGATGGGAACGACTTCGTGGTCTCAGGCACTCTCGACATGTCCGACACGGGGGGCATGGAAGACGCGATGAGCGGCGTGACGATGGAGGTCAAGCTCAACATCACCTTCCCCGGAGCGGTGAGCGACGCGAACGGCGTCATCACTGGGAACACGGTGTCCTGGGACATGGCCGTCGGTGCCTCGACGTCAGTCTTTGCGCGCGGCTCGGCGATCACCAACGGAGAGGCCCCAGTTCCCGTCCCCATCAATGAGGGCGGTGAAGGCGCAGCTCCGGAAGGTGGCGACGCCCCCGGTGAAGGCGCAGAGCCCGAAGACGGCGCAGCCCCCGAAGACGGCACGGTTCCTGCGGACTGGGCACGCGAGGATGCTGCTGATTCCGATGACGGTGGCGGCGGCTCGTCGCTTCCCCTCATCCTCGGGATCGTCGCTGGAGTGCTCGTTCTCCTCGTCATCGCCGTGGTCCTCGTGATGCGCTCCTCGGGCAGCAAGAAGAAGGAGGGTGAGGCTGCCGCCGCGCCGCCCGCCGCCTGGCCGCAGCCTGGGTATCCGCCGGCACCTCAGCCCGGGTATCCGCCGCCTGCCCAGCCCGGCTATCCGCCCGCAGCACCGGGGTATCCGCCGCCAGCACAGACCGGCTACCCGCCCGCAGCGCCGCCAGCGGCTCCGCAGGCTCCGCCGGCTCCGATGCCCCCCGCAGCAGCACCGATGCCTCCGGCCGCGCCACCAGCGCCACCCGCAGCACCGATGCCTCCGGCCGCTCCGCCTGTCGCACCGATGCCTCCCGCGGACATCGTGCCGCCCGCCGCTCCGGAGGGCTACACGGAGCCTCCGCCCGCTGTTCCACCGCCTGTGTAGGTGATCTGACTCACTCGGCCGACCCCGGTTGGGCAGTGCCCCCGGGGTCGGCCGACAG
>WQYN01000105.1 GCA_009781225.1 Micrococcales bacterium
GCGTTCGTCGAGTCCGCCATGAGGAGGTCCACTCCCCGCTCGCCGAGGCGGGCAAAGGCACGTAGATCCGTGATGCGGCCGTCAAGGGGGAGCTGGTCCATCTTGAAGTCGCCGGTGTGGAGGATCGTCCCCGCCTCGGTGTGGATCGCGACGGCAAGCGAGTCGGGAATGGAGTGGGTGACGGCGACGAACTCACAGGTGAAAGGGCCAAGGGTCTCTGATTGTCCCGATTCTACGGAGAGACAGTAGGGCGTGATGTGGTGCTCCTTGAGCTTTGCCTCGGTGAAGGCAAGCGTGAGATGTGAGCCCACCAGGGGAATGTCGTCGCGCAGGCGGAGCAGATAGGGGACGGCGCCGATGTGGTCCTCATGGCCATGGGTGAGGACGAGGGCTACGACATCGTCGAGCCGATCCTCGATAGGGCCAAAGTCGGGAAGGATGAGGTCAACCCCAGGCTGGGTCTCCTCGGGGAAGAGGACGCCGCAGTCGACGAGGAGGATCTTTCCGTCAATCTCCAGGACGTTCATGTTGCGGCCGACCTCGCCCAGGCCACCGAGGGCCATGATGCGAAGGGTGCCGGGGGGTAGGGCAGGGGGGGCGGGAAGGGGATCGCGGACCGAGGTGTGCCGGGCCACTTAGCGCCTCCCGACCAACCCTGCCGCGATGAGAGCTTCGCGAACGCGGCCGGCCTCCGCCTCGGTTGCAGGGAACACAGGAAGCCGAGTGGTTCGGTTGCGACAGATGCCGATGATCTCGAGAGCCGCCTTGACCATCGGGGCTCCCTGTCCGGTGCCCATGATCGTGTCGACCACTGGCATGACGTGGCCGAATATCGCCCGCGCCCGGGGCAGGTCCCCGATGTCGATGGCGTTGGACATCTGAGCCCAGGCTTGACCCGTCACATGACCGACCGTCGAGACGACACCCGCGCCCCCTTGGGCGAGGAGCGCGAAGTTCAGCGCGTCGTCGCCGGAGTACCAGGCCAGGCCGGTGCGGCTCATGATGCGCCAGGCGTGTGCGGTGTCCCCCACCGCGTCCTTGACCGCGACGATCTGCGGGTGGGCGGCGAGCTTGTCGTAGGTGTCATCCTCGACCTTGACACCAGAGCGACCGGGGATGTCGTAGATCATGATGGGAAGATCGGTCGCGTCGGCGATGCGAAGGAAGTGCTGGACAAGACCGTCCTGGGAGGGACGCGAGTAGTAGGGAGTCACGACAAGAAGGCCGTGGGCTCCGGCAGCCTGGGCTTCGCGGGCAAGGTGAACCGAGTGGGCGGTGTTGTTTGTCCCAATCCCGGCGACGATGTAGGCCGCTCCCCCGGTCGCGTCCACGACGATTCGAAGCAGCTCGGCCTTCTCCGCGTCTGAAGTGGTCGGGGCCTCGCCTGTCGTGCCATTGATGACCAGGCCATGGTTTCCGCGTTCTACGAGGAAGCGTGCGAGGTGGCCAGCGGTGACAAGATCAAGCGCACCGTCGTCGGTGAAGGGGGTGGCCATCGCCGTGAGAACCGCGCCGAAGGGCCGAGTGGGAAGAGCCGGTGACGTCATGGCGACTAACCTACCGCGCTTGGGGATGACAGCCGTGGTGACACTTCGACAGATCCACCTCGGGTCTTAGGGGCCTCAGAAGAGCATGGCGACCGTGGGACGCAACTTTGCTCACCTCAGGTTGGGAGAAGGTCAATCGCTGACCGGGAAGACACCGGGCGACAAGCTCGTTGTACAGGTCATAGAGGGCCCGGGCGGGATCACACCACATGGGGCGAAGCGGTGTGGTCCCGGTCGGGTTTTTCTTTTTGACTCGGCAAGTCCCGCGTGGATGAGAGGCATTCCGAAGGAGGTTTGCAACAACGTGCACGGAGCTTGGGAAAACTCCTCGTGATCAATGCAAGAAAGCGCAGGACGTCTACGTTGTCATAGAGGTACGGATCCGGGCGGGGCCGCATCGCAGGGGCGAGATGGTGTGGCCTCGACCGGGATTCACATGCCCGACGTGGGCGCGGGCCGTCGTCCGGGGACGACGGCCCGCAAGGGCCCCGGCTACCCGAGTCCCAGATAGTGATCCAGTCCCACCGTCAATCCCGGGTGATCTGCGACCTTGCGGACCCCCAGCAGTACACCCGGCATGAAGCTGGCACGGTCAAGGGAGTCGTGGCGAATAGACAGCTGCTCACCGGGATTACCCAAGAGGATCTCCTCGTGGGCGACCAGGCCCCGCAAACGAACCGCGTGCACCCGAACTCCGTCGACGTCGGCGCCGCGCGCCCCCGGAAGGGCGCTCTCGGTCGCGTCGGGGATAGAGCCGAGACCCGCAATCTCCCGCGCCTGGGCAATAACCGCAGCCGTGGCGCGGGCCGTCCCCGAGGGCGCGTCCACCTTGTCGGGATGATGCAGCTCAATGACCTCGGCAGACTCGAAGTAGGGCGCCGCCTTGGCCGCGAGCGCCATCGCGAGGACCGCGCCCAGCGCGAAGTTCGGCGCGACCAAAACCCCCAGTTCAGGGATCTGCGCGAGGTGGATCCGAAGGCGGCCCAACGACTCGTTGGTCCATCCTGTCGTCCCGACCACGACATGAAGCCCCAAGTTGAGGAGGGCGTGAACGTTGCCTTCGGTCACTTCCGGAACTGTGAAGTCCACCGCGACCTGCGCGCCGGAGCGTTCAATCACCTCCGGTGACCACCCCGCGTCAACCGCCGCCACGAGGTCCAGGTCCGGTGCGGCATCGACCGCGCGACACACCGTTGCGCCCATCCGTCCCAACGCTCCCACAACCGCGACACGCTTGGTATTCATGCCCCGAGGCTAACACCTCACCCGGGCGTGAGGCTGAGGTGGACTCGAGGGCGGGAGGCCAGGTCAGCAGCGAGGTCCGCCACCTGGTCGCGGGTCACGGCGGCGATGCGGGCGAGCATCTCATCCACGGTCGGCAACTCGCCCGTCACTAGTTCAGCGCGGCCCAGCCTCGCCATGCGCGACGAGGGATCCTCCAGACCCAAGACAAGCCCACCCGAGAGTTGACCCCGGGCGCGCACAAGCTCGGCATCGGTGATTCCGCCGGCGGCCAGGCGCGCCCACTCGGCGTCTAGCAGGCCCGCTACCTCGGCAGCGTTACCTGGGGCGCAGCCCGCGTACAAGCCGAAACTCCCAGTCTCAGCATGGCCCGAGGCAAAGGAGTATGTCGCATACGCCAAGCCGCGCCGCTCGCGGATCTCCTGGAAGAGACGCGAACTCATCCCTCCGCCCAACACGACGTTGAGCACGCTCAGCGCGTGGCGACGCTCATCTGTGGCCCGGATCCCGACGCATCCGGTCATGACCTGCGCTTGTTCCACCGTCCTTACGAGCCGCACGGGCTCGCCGGCGCCAGGCAACCCCAGGACGGGTGAGGTCGCGCGGCGAGGCACGGGTTCGTCATCGTGCGCGCGGGAATCCCAGCCACCGCGGTCAAGAGCCTGCTCAACCAAGGTGATGAGAGCGTCGTGGTCCACCGAACCCGCCGCCGTGACCACGAGCGTGTCCGGACGGTACTGCGCGCGGTAGTGCTCCCAAACCGCGTCGCGCGGGACCCGCCGAATGGTCGTAGGTGTCCCGCCAATGGGCCTGGCCAGGGGGTTGTCGCCGAACACAGCCGCGGAAAAGGCCTCGTGAGCGACCTCGTGGGGGTCGTCTTCGGTCATGGCCAGCTCTTCGAGGATGACGCCGCGCTCGATCTCGAAGGCCTCGGCGTCAAGCAGCGCGCTCGTCACCATGTCGAGGAGCACGTCCACCGCCATCGGCAGGTCCGAGTCGAGGATGCGCGCGTGGTAGCAGGTGTGTTCCTTCGCTGTCGCCGCGTTGGCCTCGCCGCCGACCCGGTCAAAGGCGGATGCGATCTCCATCGCGTCGCGCCGGGCCGTGCCCTTGAAGAGAAGGTGCTCCAGGAAGTGGGTCGAGCCGTGGTGTCCGCCCTGCTCGTCGCGCGAGCCGACCCCCACCCACGCGCCGATCGAGGTCGAGCGCACGCCCGGCATCGACTCGGTGAAGACGCGGACACCGCCGGGCAGGACGGAGCGTGCGACCCCCTCCTGCCCGGCGACGTCAGCGATTCTGGTCACTCGGGTGAGCCGCCGTCAGCGCCTGGGCCGTGGTGGCGCCGGGTGCGTTGCCGACGATGGCGACGCTCGCCATCGTCCTCACGATCCCGATCGCGACGGGGTGGCCTGGGCGAATACTCCTGCCGGCGAGGCGCTTCGGCCTCAGTCCCGCCGTCCGCCTCAGCCGACTCGGAAGCGGGCTCGGCGTCCGCCTTGCCCTCGTCCTCCTCGACCACCGCGTGGAGCGAGAGCTTGCCGCGCGGATCGATCTCGGCGAGCTCGACCTGCACCTTGTCGCCGACCTTGAGGACGTCTTCGACGTTTTCCACCCGGCGCCCGCCAACCAACCGGCGGATCTGCGAGACGTGCAGCAGCCCATCCTTGCCCGGGCTCAGCGAGACAAAGGCGCCGAAGGTCGTGGTCTTGACGACCGTGCCGACAAACCGCTCGCCGACCTCGGGCATTTGCGGGTTGGCGATCGCGTTGACGGCCTGGCGGGCAGCCTCGGCGGCTGCGCCATCGGTCGCACCGATGTAGACCGTGCCGTCATCCTCGATCGTGATTTCGGCGCCCGTCTCCTCCTGGATCTGGTTGATCATCTTGCCCTTGGGGCCGATGACCTCGCCGATCTTGTCGACGGGAACCTTGACGGTGATGATGCGCGGCGCGAACGGGCTCATCTCATCCGGCGCGTCAATCGCCTCATTGAGGACCGAGAGGATGTGCAGGCGTGCGTCGCGGGCCTGGAGGAGCGCGGCGGCCAAGACCTCGGCGGGGATGCCGTCGAGCTTGGTGTCGAGCTGGATCGCCGTGACGAACTCCGAGGTGCCGGCGACCTTGAAGTCCATGTCGCCAAAGGCGTCCTCAGCCCCGAGGATGTCGGTGAGAGCCGCGTAGCGCGTCTCGCCGTCAATCTCCCCGGTGACCAGGCCCATTGCGATGCCGGCGACGGGTGCACGCAGCGGCACGCCCGCGTTGAGCAGCGAGAGGGTCGAGGCGCAGACCGAGCCCATCGACGTCGAGCCGTTCGAGCCCAGCGCCTCCGAGACCTGCCGGATCGCATAGGGGAACTCCTCGCGCGTCGGCAGCACGGGCACGAGCGCACGCTCGGCGAGCGCCCCATGGCCGATCTCCCGGCGCTTGGGCGAGCCGACGCGGCCCGTCTCACCGGTGGAGTACGGCGGGAAGTTGTAGTTGTGCATGTAGCGCTTGTGCGTGATCGGGCTCAGCGTGTCGAGCTGCTGCTCCATCCGGAGCATGTTGAGCGTGGTCACGCCAAGAATCTGCGTCTCGCCGCGCTCAAACAGCGCCGAGCCGTGGACCCGCGGAATCACCTCGACCTCGGCCGACAGCGTGCGGATGTCCTTCAGGCCGCGCCCGTCAATCCTCAGGGAGTCGGTGAGGATGCGGTGGCGGACCAGCTCCTTGGTGATGGCGCGCACCGCCGCGGAGATCTCCTTCTCGCGCTCGACGAATGTCTCAGCCAGGCTCTCAAGCGCCTCGGCTTTGATCTCGTCGAGCCTCGTCTCGCGCTCCTGCTTGTCGGCGATCGTAAGCGCCGCCGCCAGCTTCTCGCGCACGATGGCGGAGGTCGCCTCGAGCGCATCCTCCTGGTAGTCGGGGAACACCGGGAACTCGCGGGTCTCCCGGGAGCTGCCCTCGGCGAGGCTGGCCTGCGCCTCACACAGGGCGCGCAAGAACGGCTTGGCCGCCTCCAAACCCTGGGCGACCACATCCTCGGTGGGAGGCTCGACGCCCTGGGTCTTGATGAGATTCCAGGCCTTCTCACCAGCTTCCGCTTCGATCATGGCGATCGCGACGTCATCGTCCACCAGCCTGCCGGCGACGACCATCTCGAAAACTGCACGCTCACGCTCGGAGTGGCGGGGGAAGGCGACCCACTGGCCGCCGATGAGGGCGATGCGCACGCCGGCGACCGGACCCGAGAAGGGCAGGCCAGCGATCTGCGTCGACAGGGAGGCAGCGTTGATCGCCAAAACGTCATAGCTGTCATCGGGATGGGAGGCGAGGATGGTGACGACCACCTGGACCTCGTTGCGCAAGCCCTTGACGAAGAGCGGGCGCAGCGGGCGGTCAATGAGCCGGCAGGCGAGAATCGCGTCGGTGCTCGGGCGGCCTTCGCGGCGGAAGAACGAGCCGGGGATCTTGCCCACGGCGTACATGCGCTCTTCGACGTCCACGGTCAAGGGGAAGAAGTCGAACTGGTCTTTCGGAGTCTTGCCGGCCGTCGTGGCGGAGAGCAGCATGGTCTCCCCGTCGAGGTAGGCGGCAACGGAGCCGGCGGCCTGCTTGGCGAGGCGGCCGGTCTCGAATCGGATGGTGCGTGTTCCGAAGGACCCATTGTCAATGGTCGCTTCGGAGAATCGAATATCGGGACCCTCCATGAGGGTTAGTCTCCCTTCGTCAGGGCTGAGCGGGCATGCCCAGCGATGGCAGGCGGCACGGTGACGTCCTGTGCGTCACCTGCGCGACGCCTGAGAAAGGAGCGGACTGAGCGGTCTTCGATCGAGGCCCACGGGACTTCCGCCATTGGGCGGGCCCGGAGGCCACCACCGAGGACCGCCGCTGAGCGCCGGCTCCCTTCATTGGTGATGTGATTGAGGATAGCGTTGCCACCCCCGGCCGCTTCTCAGGCTAGCGACGCAGGCCGAGCCGCTCGATGAGCGAGCGGTACCTCTCGATGTCGATCTTCTGGAGGTAGCCGAGCAGCCGACGGCGCTGGCCCACCAGCAGAAGCAATCCGCGACGCGAGTGGTGGTCGTGGGAGTGGATCTTGAAGTGCTCGGTGAGGTCTCGGATGCGCTGAGTCAACAACGCCACCTGGACTTCGGGAGAGCCGGTGTCGCCCGGGCTTGTTGCGTATTCTTCGATAATCCTCTGCTTGGTCTGGCTGTCGAGCGGCATACCGTTCTCCTTGTCATTTCAGGTCGTTGCGCGGCGCACCGGGGCCTGTTCACCCGGGCACTACAAATCCGCGGCCGACATGACGGCACCCGAGAGTGTACCTCACACCGCGTTCGACGTGCGCGAGACCACGATGATGGGTCGCCTCGCCCCGAGGTAGGCAAGCGCGCCTAAGTACCCCTCCGGCAGGCCCTTTACGTCCACGAGCTGCACTCCGCCCGAGACTTCCTCCTCGATGCTCGGCGGCCAGGACCTCAACACTCCCCCAAGCGTGTCGAGACTCGCCGGGACGATGGCGCCCCCAAACCCCGTTGCCTTGCCCACCGCCATCTTGCGCATCACGGCCTTGTTCCACACCGTGGACCTCTCCAAGGAGTCCGCCGCCGCGAGGTCCGACGCCTCAGCATGGGTCAGGATCGAGGTGTCGAACTCGATGTGGAGCTTCGGCTTGACAATGTCGAGCCCCACCGGTGCCTGCGAGGATGCCGCCACCGCAGCGATCTCGCCCGCCCGCGCCGCCGAGAGATACACCCCGCGCATGGTCAGCCCCGACGGCCCAAAGGCCACGGGCCTGCCGTGGTCGCCGACCGTCCGGCACACCCGACACCAGTGGCCGATGTCGGCACTCCCCGGAGGAATCCCCGTGAGCATCGCGACCGCCTCGCGCAGGAGCCCCGCCGTCGCCAAGCTCGCCGCCTCACCATCGGTCTCTGCCCGCTCTGCGGCCCGCTGATGCTCCTGCGGTGAGCACAACCACGGCAGATGCGGCGCATCATGCACATGCGCATACAGCACATGGACCACACCAGGAGCCTCTTGTGGAGTCATCGCCTACCTCGGGGTTTTCGCGAAAAGCCAACGCGCCACGATCTTCCCAACCCCACGCCCCCCACGCAAGCAGGCGCACCGCGCTGAGCCCCCGCTCGCGCTCCCCCCTCCCGGCGCCGAGTATGGCGAAAGCTGACCTTTGTTAGCGCTGTCCGGCTTCTTTTAGGTCAGGTTTCGCCATAATCGCTGAGAGGGGGGTGGTGTTGGGAGCTGAGAGGGGGGTGGTGTTGGGAGAGGATGCGGGGCAGCTGGAGGAACGCGGCGACTTCGAGGACGATGACGGCACACCGGAGGGCGGTGATCGAGACGTCGTAGAGAGAGCCCGCGAGAACCCCGCCGACGAGGGCGGCGACTCCGAAACCGGCCGCAAAGACACCGTAGGCGGCGGCCCGTGCGCCGGGAGCGACCAGCCCCGCAACCCCGGCCTTCATCACGGAGTCCTGAACACCGACCACGCATCCCCACGCCGCGACCCCGGCGATCGCTAGCCCCAGGGAAGTCGAAAACGCCAGGAGAGCCACGACGCAGGTCAACGGCGGTACCACGACGAGCACCCTTCGACCGATCCGATCGAAGGCGTGCCCCGCGACCAGGGCACAGGCGGCGTCGACCACCATCGCGACGGCGTAGAGCACAGGCACCACGCCAGGTTGCACCACCTCGGCGCGCACCAAGTGGACACCGAGCACGGCGAACGTCGAGAACCCGGCCGTCGCTGTCATCGTGAATGCGAGATAGCGCCAGAACAGGGGCGGCAGGGGATCCACCACCGCCCGAAACCGTGAGCCCGCCGCGGGTTCCCCAGCCCCCGACCCCACCCCAGACCCCACCCCTAACTCCCCCACCCCAGACCCCACCC
>WQYN01000106.1 GCA_009781225.1 Micrococcales bacterium
GGGGGGGGGGGGGGGGGGGGGGGGGGGGGGGGGGGGGGGGGGGGGGGGGGGGGGGGGGGGGGGGGGGGGGGGGGGGGGGGGGGGGGGGGGGGGGGGGGGGGGATTCGTCTGCGGACGATGGCGCCCCTTCCCCTTCCCCTTCCCTCGCCGACAGCGTGGTCGGGTTCAGAGAGGCGCCAAGGGGGGCGAGTTCGTGACGGGCTTGAGGGGTGGCTTCATCCAGCAGAGCCATGATTCGGGTGGCGGCGGCTCGGGAGCGGTAGAGCTGGGTGGCGGCGGCGGGGAGACCGGCAACGGCTTCGAAGGCGGCCAGCGGGGTGAGGACAACGATGGCGAGGTCTTGGGGAGCGAGTTCGCCGCGGGCCAGGGCAGGCACTCCGAGGGCGAGGGTGGCGATGATCGCGAGGCCGATGCAGACCTCGGTGATGGCGGTTGCCAAAGCAGAAGGCTTCGTCGCTCGGTCTAGGCCGGTGAAGAGTTCGGTCTCTCCGGAGGTGAGTTCCGTCATCGTGCGATCTAGGCGGCCTAGGACTTGGAGCTCGTCGGCGTGGTCGAGGAGGGTGACGGCGGCGGCGGAGACTCGGGCGCGGCCGGAGGAGGCTTCGAGTTCGGCGAGGCGCGCGGCTCGGATGGTGAGGGCGGGGGCGGCGAGTCCGGCGATGAGGAGAAGCAGGAGCAGGGCGGCGCCGGCGAGCGGGAGGAAGGCAGCGACGAGGGCGGCAGAGCCTCCGACCAGGAGTATCGCGACGAGCGTGGGGACGATTCCTCGGACCACGAGGTCGCCGACGGCATCAACGTCGGCGCCGACCCGGGCGAGCAGGTCGCCTCGTTTCATCCATGCGGCGCTGGAGGCGCGGGCTTGGGCGAGGCGCGTGTAGAGGCCGACTCGGAGCTCGGTGATGCCAAAGAGAGCGACGCGGTGGGAGGTGATGCGTTCGAGGTAGCGGAAGATCCCCCGAGACAGGCCGCAGACTCTAACGAGGACAACGGCGGTGTTGAGCTCGAGGATGAGCGGCTGTTGGGAGGCGCGGACAATGAGCCAGGCCGAGGTCGCGGCGAGGCCGATGGAGGCGGCAATCGTCGCGGCGCCGGCGAGGACGGCACCAAGCAGCGGCAGTACGCCGGTGCGGGTCAGCGCCAGGGCCCGCCACAGGGGGTCGCGGGAGGGGCGGAACGCATCGCGGCGAGGGGTGCTCATGGGGCGACCGTCCCAGCTGCGGGGATCGTGGAGGTGCGGGGGAGCGGAGGGTCGCCGTCGTCTGCTGCGGCCGTGAGGCGAGGGCCGTCATCGTCCGCGGTGGTGGAGAAGTGGACAGCGATGGTGGCGTCGGCGGTGGCGAGGAGGGACTCGCGGTGGGCGACGATGAGGACGGCGCGGCCCTGGTTGGCGAGGGTGCGGGCGGCGGCGAGGACGCGCTGCTCGGTGGCGGCGTCGAGGTGAGCGGTGGGTTCGTCGAGGATGACGACGGGGCGGTCCTGGAGGAAGGCGCGAGCCAGGGCTAGGCGTTGGCGCTGGCCGACGGACAGGCCGAGACCACCGTGACCAATCCGCGTGTCCCAGCCGCGGGGGAGCGTGGCCAGGACGGAGTCGAAGGCGGCGGCATGGGCGGCAGCATCGGCGCGGGCCCGGGCGTCGGGCGAGGGAGGAGGGGCGTCGAAGTCGCCGGTGAGGTTCTCCCAAACCGTGCCGGGCAGGAGGACCGGGCGCTGGGGAACCCAGGCGAACTGAGCCTGCCAGGAGGCGGGATCGAGGTCGGCGAGGCGCGAACAGGCCCCGCCGGCCAAGCAGACCGTCACCTCGCCCTCATCAGGCGCAACCAACCCCAGCAGGACAGCAACGGCCGTCGACTTCCCCGCACCATTCGGGCCGGTCAGGGCGGTCACGGCCCCCGGAACCACATCGAGGTCAAGCCGATGAGGGGCCAGCCGACCCCGACCTTCAGGCCGCACGGTGATGCCGCGCAGAGACATCGTGGCCCCGGACAGGTCGGGCGCGGGGGTGGATCCGCGAGCCGGGGGAGTCTGCGCCAGGACAGCGAACGTCTTGTCGGCGGCGGCGAGGCCGTTGGCGGAGGCGTGGTAGTGGGTCCCCATCGCGCGCAGGGGGAGGAAGACCTCGGGCGCCATGATGATGACAGCGAGCCCGATGACGAGGCTCATCTTCCCGTAGGCGAGGCGTAGGCCCACCTCAACGGCGACCACCGCAACCGACAGGGTCGAGACGAGCTCAAGGACCGCTCCGGATATGAATGCGATCCGCACCGTGGCAAAGGTCGCTCGGGCATGGGCGTCGGAGAGCTCGCGCACACGCGCCGCGGGACCGGCCTCGCGTCCCAGAGCTTTGAGGGTCGGAAGGCCCGCTAGTAGGTCCTCCACCCGCGAGCCGAGGGTTGTCATGGCGCCGAGGCGACGCTCGGCATGGGAGGCGGTGAGCTTGCCAATAAGGACCATGAACAGGGGGATGAGCGGCAGAGTGACGAGGAGGAAAAGCGCGGTGGGCCAGTCCATGACAGCGACAACGGCGAGCAGACCGGGGGTCAGGGTTCCCACGAGGAGGAGTTGGGGGAGGTACTTGGCGAAGTAGTCGTCGAGCGCGCCCAGACCCCGGGTCGCCAGAGTCGCGAGGTCGGCGGCTCGTCCGGCCCCAAGCCAGCGGGGACCGAGGGCGATGGCGTGGCGCAGGAGCTGGCCGCGAAGATCGGCGATGACGTGGGCTGAGGCCCGGTGGCTAACCCGCTCCTGAGCTGCGGTGACCGCGCCGCGAGCCAGGGCGACGCAGCCGATGGCGAGGAGTCGGGGCGCTGCGTCGTGCAGTCCCTCGGCGGCGGCTCGGCCGACACACTGGGCGATGAGAATCGCCTGGGCCAGGACAAGCGCAGCCCGAACAATGCCCAGGGCGGCGGTGGCGACGATGAAGACCCTCGCGGCGCGGGCGTGACGAAGCAGCCGCGCATCAAGAGGTTTCACGGGGCGATTGTCCCACTCGGGAGGGACCCAGACAGGGAGATGGCCCGCGGCCTGGCGGCCGCGGGCCAAAGGGCAGGAGCCATGAAACTTCCACCTCAAACAACAGGACCTTCAGCTTACCAGAATGCCGTCGCTGTCAGGTATCCGATCGGCAGAGATGCGCTTGCGGAAAACCCAGATCGTCCACGCCTGGTAGGCGAGGACAAACGGGACAAGGCAGCAGGCCACGATCGTCATCATCTTCAGCGTCGACTCCGTCGATGCCGCAGCGTGGATCGGCAAGCCCGTGATCACCTGGTCGGCCGGGAAACCGAGGTCAGCCCAAGGAATGACCGTTTGAGCCGAATCGGTGAGAACCGACGTGATGTCGGCCCCGGCAGCCAAGTTGGTCTCCAGGACCTCGTTGAGCGCCTCGGCCGTTCCCTGGTTGGCCACCGTCACGCTCGAGGCGTTGATGACGTTGGGGAACAGCGATCCGAAGATCAACACGACGGCGGCGGCGAGACCAGCGGCCGAGCCGGCAAAGGCCCATCCCATCTTCGCCCGCAGCGCCATGAGAGCCGCGAGAATGAGCGCGACCGCCGCGAGACCCACGGCACCCCACGTCCAGGTACTGCGCGAGTAGATGAGCTGGGTCCACACGGCCCACCCCGCGGCGACCAAGGTCGCGGCGACCATGAGCTTGGAAGCAAGCCCTTCAGCCCGTTTTCGCAAATCCCCTGACGTCTTCATCGAGGTGAAGATCGCGCCATGAGCTGCGAAGAGCAAGGCGAGGCACACTCCGGTGTACAAGGCGTAGGGGTTCTTGACCAGGTCGAAGAAGTCTCCGTCGTACAGGAGCTTCGAGGGGCCGAGCTGGGTGGCGTCGAGCCGGGCGGGAACGCCGCCGACCAAGTTTCCGAAGGCCACGCCCCACAAAACTGCCGGGAGCCAGGAGCCGAGCGTTATGCACCAATCCCAGCCTCTCCGCCATCGTGCAGAATCGATTTTGCCGCGGTATTCGAAGGCGACGGCTCGGACAATTAGGGCGAGGAGGATGAGGAACAGCGGGAGGTAGGCCGCCGAGAAGAGCGTGGCGTACCACTCGGGGAAGGCGGCGAAGGTCGCGCCACCGGCGGTGAGCAGCCACACTTCGTTGCCGTCCCACAGCGGGCCGATCGTGGTGAGCATCGCCCGCCGCTCCTTGTTGGTCTTCCCGAGGATCGGCAGGAGCATGCCGACACCGAAGTCGAACCCTTCGAGGATGAGGTAGCCGGCCCACAGGAGGCCAATCAAGCCGAACCACAGGATCTGGAGCGCGGTCGGGCTGGTCGCCAAGGTGGTGACGATCTGAACAACGGGGTTTTCCATGGCGAGTGCTCCTCTCAGTACGCGAACGTCAGCGGCTTGGTGAGGTCCGCATCGTCGTCAGGGGTGGGGATGGGGTCGTCGTCGGTGATGCCCCGCGCGGTGTAGCGCCGTTGGAGGAGGAACCAGAACACCGCGAGGATCAAGTAGATGAGCGTGAGGCCCACCATGGTGATCCACACCTGGGTGGACGTGACGACGTCAGCAGGGGAGTTCCCCTGGGACACGAGAAGGTTGGGGCTGGTTCCCAACTCGGCGTAGATCGGAGTGACAATCCACGGCTGGCGCCCGATCTCGGTGAAGATCCAGCCGAAAGCCGCCGCGATGAACGGCATGGGTAGTGCGATCACGGCGAACCTCCCCAGCGCCTTGGAGCTGGAAAGGCGCCCGCCTCTTAAGGCGATCAACCCCCACAAGGCGAGGGCCGCCGAGAACACTCCGAACCCCATCATGAGACGGAAGGACCAGAACGTGGGCATGACCGGCGGGATGACATCGGCCTCCAGCTGGGGGAAGGCCTCGGCGAACTCCGCGCGGATCTTGTCAGTGCCGGGGATTGGCGCCTTGGCGTCCAGCTTCGCCATGAAGGAGAACAGCCCCGGGATCTGGACCATTCGGGACATGGACTCATCGCCCTGCCCCGGTTTGCAGTCCCCTAACGCGGCCACGGTGAAGGGCGCCCCTTCCCCCGCAGGGGGAGTGACGCACAGCCCCTCAGCCGCCGCCATCTTCGCCGGTTGGAGTCTTGTCATGACCACGGCCTGGTTGTGGCCCGAGAAGATCAAGGAGACGCCTGCTAGGACCAGGGCGACCAGGCCCACGGTCGCTCCCTTGCGATAAACCTGTGCTCGGCTCTCGTCCTGGGCCCGTGTTGCCCGAACCACCCACCAGATCGCGATGCCGGCCATGAAGGTGCCGGCCACGACAAAGGCGGTCGAGATCGTGTGCCAGAAGGTCGACAGCGACAGCTCGGAGAAGAGCATGTCCTTCAGGGAGGTCATCTCGGCCCGGCCCGTGACGGGGTTGATGACTGCGCCCTTGGGGTACTGCATAAAGGAGTTCGCCGCGAGGATGTAGTAGGCGGACAGGTTCGTGGCGAAGGCCACGAGCCAGATCGACGCGAGATGGACGCCCCGGTTGAGGCGGCCCCAGCCGAAGATCCAAACCCCCAAGAAGGTGGACTCGATGAAGAACGCCGAGAGGGCCTCCATCGCGAGCGGGGCGCCAAAGATGTCCCCGACGTAGCGCGCGTACTCGGAGAAGGTCATCCCAAACTGGAACTCTTGGACAATGCCGGTGACGATGCCCAGCGCGAAGTTGATGAGGAAGAGCTTGCCGAAGAATCGGGTCAGGCGATACCACTCTTCCTTGCCCGTCTTGACCCAGAAGGTCTGGAGCAGCGCGATGAGCGGTGCCAGGCCGATCGTCAGAGGGACAAAGATGAAGTGGTACACCGTGGTAATGCCGAACTGCCAGCGCTCGAGGGTTAGAGCGTCCACATTGCGCCTCCGTGGGGAGCACTCGGACGGCGATAGGGACCAGGCAAGACGGGCGTCTGCCTCCACCGCGACCGCCGTCGGGTTGTCTTTGCTTGTCGGTGCACCTCAGTGCTGGAAGCAACGCTAAGCCGATCCCGCGAAGATGCATAGGACCTTGGGCCCAGAATCTTCACATTTCTTCACGAGACAGCGCTCTATTTCCCCTCTTCCGCATCAGAATATCGTAGAAATACCTAATAGTAACCCCCTCCCTCACAGGCGAGGTACCATGGCGCGATGCCCGCCGACACCGAGCCCGGCAGCGTTTTCCCGCTTCTTGAGCCTCTCCTCGCGACGATCAAAGGCCCCATTCAATACGTCGGCGGGGAAATCGGAAGCCAGCTCAAGGCCTGGGCCGCGGGAGGTCCCCACACCGTCCGCTGGGCCCTGCTCTTCCCCGACGCCTACGAGGTCGCCGTCGCCAACATGGGCGTCCAAATCCTCTACGAAGTCCTCAATTCCCGCCCCGACGCCCTCGCCGAACGCACCTACACCCCCTGGCCCGACATGGAGGCGGCAATGCGCGCCGCCGCCCTGCCCGCCTTCACCGTCGACGCCCACCGCCCCGTCCGCGCCTTCGACATCCTCGGCATCTCCCTCGCCACGGAAATGGGCTACACCAACGTCCTGACCAGCCTCGACCTCGCCTCGATTCCCCTACGCGCCGCCGATCGCACCGACGCCGACCCCCTCGTGATCGCCGGCGGTCACGGCGCCTTCAACCCCGAGCCCCTCGCCCCCTTCCTCGACGCGGCAGTTCTCGGGGACGGCGAGGAAGCGGTCGGCGAGATCACCGCCATCGTCCATAGCTGGAAGGTGGCCGGTCGCCCAGGCGGCAGACAAACCCCCCTGCGCACGATGGCGGAACGCGGCCTGGCCTACGTGCCCTCGCTTTTCGAGGTGGCTTATGCGAACGATGGCGAGATCACCTCAGTGCTTCCGCGTGAGCCGGGCTTTCTGGCGCCCACGAAGCAGGTGGTGATGGACCTCGATCACTGGCCCTACCCTGCTTCCCCGATCGTGCCGTTCCCCGTGGCCGTCCACGAGCGGATGAGCGTGGAGATCTTCCGGGGATGCTCGCGGGGGTGTCGGTTCTGCCAAGCGGGGATGATCGCACGGCCGGTGCGCGAGAGGTCGAGGGCCGCCATCGTCCCCCTTGTCGAACGGGGACTGGCGGCGACGGGCTATCAGGAGGTGGGCCTTCTCTCGCTGTCAAGTGCCGACCACAGCGAGATTGGTGCGATTGCGCGCGAACTGGCGGACGGGTTTGCCGGACGCAACATTGGGCTGTCGCTGCCGTCCACCCGGGTTGACGCCTTTGACCTCGACCTGGCGAACGAGCTGGTGCGCGGGGGGAGGCGGCCTGGACTGACCTTCGCGCCGGAAGGTGGATCGGAGCGGATGCGCGGTGTCATCAACAAGCAGGTGACCCGCGACGACCTCCTGCGGACGGTGCGCACGGCGTTCGAGGCGGGGTGGCGGTCCGTCAAGCTGTACTACATGTGTGGGCTGCCCACCGAGACCGATGACGATGTCCTGGCGATCGCCGCCGAGGCGCAGCAGGTCATCGCGGCGGGACGCGAGGTGACCGGGCGCAAGGACGTGGCCTGCACCATCTCGATCGGGCCCTTTGTCCCCAAGGCGCACACGCCCTTCCAATGGGCGGCGCAGCTCGACGCGGCGACCGTGGAGCGGAGGTTGCGCCTCCTCAAGGACGCCGTCTTCGCTGATCGGACAACGTCCCGAGCGATTCGGGTTCGGGCTGCCTCTGCTCGACCTGCCCTGCTCGAGGGGCTCTTGGCGCGCGGCGACCGTCGTGTTGGGGACGCGATCGAGGCGGCCTGGCGGGCAGGGTGTCGCTTCGACGGATGGGGCGAGCACCTGGACCTGGACTTGTGGGAGGCCTCAGCCCGCGCGGCGCTGGCTGTGCATGGGGTGAGCCCTGAGTGGTACACCCAGCGGGAACGCTCCTGCGACGAGGTCCTGCCCTGGGACCACCTCGACTCAGGACTCGACCGAGACTGGCTCTGGGAGGACTTCCAGGCCTCGGCGTCCGCTGCGGTAGTCGAGGATTGCCGCTGGTCAGGCTGCTACGACTGCGGAGTTTGCCTAGGCCTAGGTGTACAGATCCAACTAGCCCCCCAAGGTCCGATCCCATGACCGGCACCGTGGAAACAGACTCGACCCGGCCCACCGACCCCGGCCGCGCACCCGAGACCGGGGGAGTGCGGCCAGAGGGTGTGGTGGTGGAGGTTGGTGAGGGTGGTGTGGTCGGGGAGGGTGTGGTGGAGGCGGTTGTGAGTGGTGGTGGGAGGGATGTGGTTGGGGAGGGTGTGGTGGCGCGCGGCACGACGGTGCAGCGGGTCGTGGTTCGGTACGCGAAGCGGGGGGTGCTGAAGTACTCCTCTGCGCGGGATCTTGGCCGAGCGATCGAGCGGGGACTGCGGCGCGCGAGCATTCCGATGGCGTATTCCCAGGGATTCCATCCTCACCCGCGCATCTCGTTCCTCTCCGCCGCCCCAACCGGCGCCAGCTCCGAGGCTGAATACCTAGAACTGCGCCTTGCCCACATGATGGATGTCGGCGCCCTAGCCGCCGCCCTGGACTCCGTCCTCCCCGATGGCGTGGCGATCCTCACCGCCGTTGACGGCACCGACGGCCTCGCCGCCCGCATGAGCACAGAACTCACTGCCTCCCAATGGCTCCTGACCTGGCCCGACGCCGCCCGCCCCACCCTCATCGAGGCGATCCGCGCCTTCGCCGCCGCCGAATCCGTCATAGCCCACCGCCCCGCCCGAGGCCCCAAACCCCCCC
>WQYN01000107.1 GCA_009781225.1 Micrococcales bacterium
ATGACCGTCGTGATGTCCCGCCCCTCCGCCACGATCCCCCGCCCTCCCGACCAGCCGTCAGGCAGACGCTCGGCCCGAACAAGCGCCTGCTGCCGTTCCACCAACAGGGCCCGCGCCTCGCGGTTGGTTGCCACGATGCTCACGACCTCCGAGACGCGAGTCTCGCGGATTGCGGATGTGACGTCATCGTCCGCGAGATAAACGCGCTGGTGGTGCGGGTCAAGGCTCAGCTTGAGCGGCATTTCACGCACCGCGGCGACCACGCGCGCCGGGTCATCCAGGCCGAAGCCACGCAGCGCCGCCAGCGCTGCCGCGCGGTACATCGCCCCCGTGTCGAGGTAGGCGAGCCCATGCGCCGACGCGACCGCGCGCGCCACCGACGACTTCCCAGACCCGCTCGGGCCGTCGATCGCGACCGTCACCGGCCCGGCCCCACCCGCGCCGCCCACTCCCCCGCTCACTCCCCCACTCACCCGCTCACCCCAAAATCCTCCATCCCGCGGCCGTCAGCGCCTCACCCAGCCCGACCCCGGCGCCCCGCGGCACGGACAGCGTCGTCAAGCCCACGGGCTTGCCCCCCGCGTGCTCGATGTGGACGTCCTCCAGGTTCACTCCCACGCGCCCGACCTCGGTAAACAGCCGTCCCAACTCTCCTGGCTGGTCCGGCACGAGCACGGTCACCGCGTCGTATTCCGTCCGCGCCCCGCCATGCTTGCCGGGGATTCCCAAGACGCCGTCGTTCCCGCTGGCCATGAGCCGGTGGAGCGCGGCCACCGCTTTCCCTTCCTCGCCCGCTTCCGCCGCGGCCAGGGCGTCGATCGCCGCGCTGAGCCCGTCGGCCACTTCCCGCAGCCGCGACGCCACCGGGCCCGCGTTGCCCAGGAGGATCGCCGCCCACAATCCCGGGTCTGAGCCGGCGATCCGCGTCGTGTCCCGCAGCCCTTGCCCCGCGAGGTCGAGCGCGTTCGCCGACGCTCCCACCAGGCATTTTGCCGCCACGCTCGCGACCACTTGGGGCATGTGGGAGACCAGCGCCACCGCCTCGTCGTGGGCCCGCGCCCCCAAGTGCACCACCCGCGCGCCCACGTCCACCGCGAGCTCCCGCACCACCAACACGGACGATGACGACGCTTCCTCAGGCGCGCAAATCACCCACGGTCGTCCCACAAAGAGGTCCGCCATCGCCGCCGCGGCCCCCGAACGCTCGCGGCCCGCCATGGGATGGGAGCCCACGTACCTGGTCAGGTCCCCTCCGGCCCGGCGCACCTCCCCCAGCACTGACTCCTTGACGGAGGCGACATCCGTCACGACCGCAGCGGGCCAGGTGGACAGCGCTCGGGCGACGACGGAGCCTGCGACCTCCGGCGGGACCGCTACGACCACGAGCGATGGTCCCTGCTCCCCCGGTTGGCCGACCACCCCGGCCCCTAGTTCTGCGGCCACCGCGGACGGGATCGGCGAGGCGTCCTCCAGGGTTACGTGCACCCCGCCGCGCGTCAACGCCACCCCGATCGACGCTCCCAGCAGTCCCGTACCCACAATGTGTACCGGTCCCCGCGTCCCCATCGGGGGTGCCCCCGCGCCACCAGATCCGCTCACCACGCCGCCCACCCCCTCACATTCCTAGATCTGCCATGAGTGCGCTGACTTCCACGCGCCCGAGAACGCGCGTGCGGCCGACCTTCAGATCGCCCAGCCGAATCGGGCCGATCCGGGTCCTCACCAGCCGAGTCACAGGGAATCCCGCCTGTCCTAACAGCCGCCGCACAATGCGGTTCCTTCCCGAATGGATCACAATCTCCACGAGAGTCTGCGTCGGCGTCTGCTCCAGGACCTTCAGCGAGTCGACCGCCGCCATGCCGTCGTCCAGCTCGATGCCCGCCTTCAGCGCCCGCCCGAGCGAGGCCGGCATCTTCCCCTCGACCGTGGCGACGTAGGTCTTGGGAACCTCGAGCGAGGGGTGGGCCAGTCGGTTCGCGAGTTCGCCATCGTTCGACAGGAGGATCAGACCCTCGGAATCCGTGTCGAGGCGGCCCACGTGGAAGAGTCGCTCGGGCCGCCGTTCCACATACTCGGCGAGGCAGGGACGCCCGTCAGGGTCCGCCATCGTGCTCACTACGCCGAAAGGTTTGTGCAGCGCAAGGGTGATTTTCGACGAATCGAGCTGGAGCGGCTGGCCGTCAACTTCCACGCGCTGGTGCTCGGGGTCGACACGTGTTCCCAGCTCGCGGACTCTTTGTCCGTCCACTGAGACTCGGCCTTGGATGATCATGTCTTCGCAGGCTCGGCGCGACCCTAGGCCCGCGGCGGCCAGGACCTTTTGGAGGCGTTCTCCCCCTGGGGTGTGAATGTCGCGGCTCATGTGGCGATGCGCTCCTCGATCTCGGCGATGACCTCGGCGCCGGGAAGGTGCGGGGCCAAGGCTTCTAGCTCATCCAGGCTAGCCAACCCCATCCTCTCGAGGAAAAGCCGGGTCGTCGCGAAGAGAGCCGCACCCGTCTCCTCATCGCTCCCCACCTCGTCAATGAGCCCGCGGGAGAGCAGCGTGCGCACCGCAGACTCCGCACTCACCCCGCGAATCGCCGCGATCCGTCCGCGCGACACAGGCCCGCGATAGGCGACGATGGCGAGAGTCTCCAGCGCTGCCTGGGTGAGCTTCGCTGTCCTTCCCTCGCGCAGGAACGCCTCCACGAGGTCGGCGTAGGCCGCGGCGGAGTACACGCGCCAGCCACCGGCGACCTCCCGCAGCTCGAAGCCACGCGGCCGGGCGCCATCGGCCCCTCGGTACTCTGCTGCCAAGGCGATGAGCTGGGCGTTCACCTCATGTTCGGGGGTTTCTACGGCCGCGGCGAGGTCGGCTGCGGGGATCGGCTCATCGGCGACCATGAGCACGGCCTCCAGAGCTCCTGCCAGGCCTCCGGGCATTGCGTGTTCACTCATGGTTGTTCGATCCTCTCGTATTCGTCGCTGACGGCGATTTCCTGAGCCAGGCCCGTCCACAACACTGTCAACTCGCCAAGGGATTCCACCTGCTCAAAGGCGACGGCGCCTGCCTTGAAGAGCTCGAGCAGAGCGAGGAAGCGGGCGACAATCACCGACACCTCCCCCGCGACATCGGCGACCAGATCACGGAAGGTCAGCGCGGTGGAGCGGCGCAGGCGACCCGCCAAAACGTCCGCTTGCTCAGCAACCGACACCTGGGAAACCCGCAGGTGGGAGGTGTCGACGCTGGGCGGGCCGGCGTCGGCGCGGTCGAATACCTCCCGCGCGATCGCCGCAAGCTCCCCGGGGCCCAACATCCATACGAGGTCGGGCAGGACGGCCGCGAACTGCGGTTCCAGGGGGGCAAGGCGGGGGTGGAAGACGGCGACCTCCTCAAGGCGCTGCGAGAACCGGGCGGCGACCTCCTTGAAGGCCCGGTATTGCAGGAGCCGGGCAAAGAGCAGGTCCCGGGCCTCTAGCAGGGCGATCGACTCGGGGTCCTCCTCGGCTCCGGTGGGCAGGAGTCGGGCAGCCTTGATGTCGAGCAGGGTCGCGGCGATCAGGACAAAGTCGCTTGCTTGGGAGAGGTCCCAGTCCTCGCGGCCGCGGATGTAGGCGATGAACTCGTCGGTGACCTGGGCCAGGGCGACCTCGGTGACGTCGAGTTTATGCCGGGCGATTAGGGTGAGGAGCAGGTCAAGGGGGCCTTCGAAGACCTCAAGGTGGACGTCGAACCCGGTGGGACGGCCTGGGAGCGCGGGCTCAGCCACCTGAGGTGGCGCCCCTGGAACCGCCCCTGCCGGAAGCACCTCAGGCTGCGGCGCCGCGCGCGACCAACTCGCGGGCGAGGCGCCGGTAGGCCTCCGCACCCGAGTGTGTGGGAGCGAAGGTGATGATGGGCTCGGCCGCCACCGTGGCGTCAGGGAACTTGACGGTGCGGTGGATCACCGTATCGAAGACCTGGTTTCCAAACGCCTCGTGGACGCGGTCCAGCACCTCGCGGGCGTGGAGGGTTCGCTGGTCATACATCGTCGCGAGGATCCCGTCGATCGTCAGCTTCGGATTCAGACGGTCCGCCACCTTCGAGATGGTTTCCACCAGGAGGGCAACCCCACGTAGCGCGAAGTACTCGGTCTCCAAGGGGATGACCACGCCATGGGCGGCGGTCAAAGCGTTGACGGTGAGAAGACCCAGCGACGGCTGGCAGTCAATGAGGACAACGTCGTAGTCGTCGGTGACGCCGCGAAGAATCCGGGCCAGCGCCGACTCGCGGGCCACCTCCCCCACGAGCTGCACCTCTGCGGCGGATAGGTCAATGTTGGCAGGCGCGACGTCAAGCCGCTCCACCTTGGAGGGCACGATGATCTCAGCGAGCGTCGGCCCTCGCGACATCAACGCGTCGTAGATGGTCCGGTCGGAGTCCCGCGCCGAGATCCCCAAGGCAACCGAGGTCGCCCCCTGGGGGTCGAAGTCCACGATGAGGACCTTGCGGCCATACTCCGCCAGAGCCGCCCCCACGTTCACGGTGGTCGTAGTCTTGCCGACCCCGCCCTTCTGGTTGCACAACGCGATGACCCGGGCCGGACCGTGGTGGTCAATCGGGTCCGGGACCGGAAAGTCGTCCGAACTCACGGGAAAACCGTATTGCGCTCAGGCCCTCGCTTCAAGCTCCCATGCCGCCGCGAAGGATCCCACGCTCTCGACCCCGGCTGGAGCGAAGGACGGTCGGGGTCGAGAGCGTGGTGGGGGTCTTTGTCAGAGAACGTCCCTGTCAACCCAGTCGAGGGACTTGGAGACCGCCTTCTTCCAGTTGCGGAACTGGCGGCCCTGCTCGGCGCTGTCCATGAGTGGCCTCCAGCGCTTGTCTTCGGCCCAGTTGGCCCGGAGGTCATCCAAGCCTGACCAGAAGCCGACGGCCAGGCCGGCAGCATAGGCCGCACCCAGCGCCGTCGTCTCGGCCACGACCGGCCGGACCACGGGAACGCCGAGGATGTCGGCCTGGAACTGCATGAGCAGACCGTTGGCGACCATCCCGCCGTCCACCTTGAGCTCGGCCAGGGGCACACCGGAGTCGGCGTTGACCGCGTCGAGCACCTCGCGGGTCTGGAAGGCCGTGGCCTCCAAGGCAGCCCGCGCCAGGTGGCCCTTGTTGACAAACCGGGTCAGACCAGCGATGACACCCCGGGCGTCGGTCCGCCAGTAGGGAGCGAACAGCCCCGAGAACGCCGGGACAATGTAGGCCCCGCCGTTGTCGTCGACCGTCTTGGCCAGGTCCTCGATCTCCGGCGCCGTGGCGATGATGCCGATGCTGTCCCGCAGCCACTGGACCAGCGACCCGGTCACCGCGATCGAGCCCTCGAGGGCATAGACCGGGGCGGCGTCGCCCAGCTTGTAGGCCATTGTCGTCAGCAGCCCGTTCTTCGACATCACGATGTTCTCGCCGGTGTTGAAGATCAGGAAGCAGCCGGTGCCGTAGGTGTTCTTCGCCTCGCCCGGCCCAAACGCGGCCTGGCCGAAGGTGGCGGCCTGCTGGTCGCCAAGGATTCCGGCAATCGGGGTCTCGCGCAGCAGCGACTCAGAAGCCGCATGCCCGTAGACCTCGGAGGACGACTTGATCGTCGGAAGCATCGACCGCGGAACACCGAAGATGTCAAGAATCTCCTGGTCCCAGTCGAGAGTCCGCAGATCCATGAACAGGGTCCGCGAGGCGTTGGTCACGTCGGTGACATGCACACCCCCATTGACCCCGCCGGTCAGGTTCCAGGTGAGCCAGCAGTCGGTCGTGCCGAACATGAGGTGCCCAGCTTCGGCCAGCTCACGAGCGCCCGTGACGTTGTCCAGGATCCACAAAACCTTGGTGCCCGAGAAATAGGGATTGAGCGGCAAGCCGACCTTCTCCCGGAAACGGTCCACTCCGCCATCGGCCGCAAAACGATCAACGATGGGCGCGGTCCGCGTGTCCTGCCACACGATGGCGTTGTACACCGGCTCGCCTGTCCGCCGGTCCCAGACCACGGTGGTCTCGCGTTGGTTGGTGATGCCGATGGCGGCGACGTCGTGGCGAGTGATGTTCGCCTTCGCCAGGGCGACACCCACGACCTCGCGGGTGTTGTCCCAAATCTCCATCGGGCTGTGCTCGACCCACCCAGCCTGCGGGAAGATCTGCTCGTGCTCCATCTGGCCGCCGGCGATGATGGTGCCGGCGTGGTCAAAGACGATGGCGCGCGTTGAGGTGGTGCCTTGGTCAATCGCGACGATGAACTTACTCATAGGTCACTCCTGTTTGTGTTGTCAGGTGATGGGAGGGAGAAGGGCCGTCACATGCCCGGGAGTCCGACGCCGTGCGCGACAACGCCGGCAAGTAGACCGCCCACGACCGGGCCCAGGACCGGGATCCACGCGTAGCCCCAGTCCGAACCGCCCTTGCCCTTGATGGGCAACAGGAAGTGGACAATACGAGGGCCAAGGTCACGGGCTGGGTTGATGGCGTAGCCAGTGGGGCCGCCGAGCGAGGCGCCGATGCCGACAATCAGCATCGCGACCCCGAGCGGGCCCAGAGCCGACGGTGAGCCGCCGGACATGAGCACCCAGTACACGAGCACGAAGGTCGCGATGACTTCGGTGACGACGTTCCAGGGATAGGAGCGCATCGCCGGGCCTGTGGAGAAGGTGGCGAGCTTGTTGCCGGGGTCGGGCTCGTCATCGTACTGGGTCTTGTAGGCGAGCCAGCACAGAGTCGCGCCGATCATCGCGCCCAAGAACTGCGCGCCGATGTATGCGCCGACGGAGCTGCCGCTCACCGCGATCCCGTTGGAGAAGGTGTCGGCGCCTGAGGCGACAATGCCCAAGGTCACCGCGGGGTTGAGATGCCCTCCCGACTTGAAAGCCGCGTAGACACCGGTGAAGACGGCCAGGCCCCAGCCAAAGTTGATCAAGAGCCAGCCGCCTCCGAAGCCCTTCGTCTTGCGAAGGACGACGTTCGCGACCACGCCGCAGCCCATGAGGATGAGCAGGGCGGTCCCGATGAGTTCGGGAATGAAGATGCCTTCCATGATGGTCATCAGCAGTGTGCCTCTTTCCTTGCGAAACAGTGTGCGAGCCAGGACGCTCGCGGCGCCCCGGCTGACGAGAACATAAGAGAGATTCTGCCCTACCGCGCGGCCTCTAGGGAAGCGCTGCACGTTCGTGCCACAATCAATTCATGGATGCCACGCGTGAGCAGGATCTCATCACCGTCGCCGAACTCTACTACCTGCAGGACTTCACGATGGAGTCGATCGGCCGCAGGATGGGGCGTTCCCGCTCCTCCGTCTCTCGCCTCCTCAAGGCCGCCCGCGAAGAGGGTTTCGTGTCGATCACCCTCAACAATCCAGCCGAGCGTCGCCTGGGTCTCGCCGCTCGTCTCCAGCAGGCCTTTGGCGTCGAGACAACCGTCGTCACTCTCACGGACGATGGCGACCCTGCCGGATCGCTCGAAGAAGTCGCCATGGCCGCGGCTCGCCTTCTGGGCATGTGGATGAACCACGAGATGGTCCTTGGGGTGGCGTGGGGGACGACGACCTCTGCGATCTCTCGACATTTGGAACAGAAGACCGCCAAGAGTTCGGTGGTAGTCCAGCTCAACGGGGCCGCGAACCCACGGACCTCTGGGGTGACCTACGCCGGGACGATCATGGGACGGTTCGCCTCGGCCTTCGACTCGACGATCTTCGACTTTCCTGTGCCAGCGTTCTTTGACCACGTGGAGACCAAGGAACTCATGTGGTCCGAGCGCTCAATCCGCCGCGTGCTCGACGTCCAGGCGGAGGCGTCCATTGCGCTGTTCTCGGTGGGCGGGTTTACTGGGTCGCTGCCCTCGCATGTCTACTCTGCCGGGTACCTTGAGCCCGCCGACATCCAGGCGGTCAAGGACCAAGGAGTGGTCGGCGATGTCTGCACCGTGATGCTCCGCGAGGACGGCAGCTGGGAGGACCTCGACATCAACCGCCGGGCCTCCGGCCCCACCCCCGACCTGCTCAAAACCCTCCCCCGCCGCCTCTGCGTGGTCTCCGGCGAAGCTCGAGCCCGCCCCCTGCTAGCAGCCCTCCGCGCCGGAGTCGCCACGCACTTGGTGATTGATGAGCTTCTGGCACTACACCTACTGGCCGCCGCCGCCACGCTTCCCCACATCGCGGCGTCGTAGCCCCTCCCCTCCCCCCGCCCCCACCACTGCCACCGCTGGCGGCAAACTTGGGAGTGCTCCACCAGGTTTCGACGCTCGCTGTCACCTGGCAGAGCACTCCCAAGTTTTGGGGCGCGGGGGCTTAGGGGAGGGCGCGGGGGGTTGGGGGAGGGCCCCAATACCGTCAACTCGGACTGGGGAGTGGTTTCGTTGAATTTGAGGGGACCAAATCCAACGAAACCACTCCCAGGTCCGCTGGCGGAGGGTAGGCGAGGGGCTTAGGGCAGGGCGCGGGGGGGTGCGGGAGGGCCCCAATACCGTCAACTCGGACTGGGGAGTGGTTTCGTTGAATTTGAGGGGACCAAATCCAACGAAACCACTCCCAGGTCCGCTG
>WQYN01000108.1 GCA_009781225.1 Micrococcales bacterium
CTGGGTCGCGCTCTCACCCGCGCCTCCGCTCCCGCCCACCACGCTCTTGTCGCACGATGGCGTCCCCTGGGTCGCGCTCTCACCCGCGCCTCCGCTCCCGCCCACCACGCTCTTGTCGCACGATGGCGTCCCCTGGGTCGCGCTCTCACCCGCGCCCCCGCTCCCGCCCACCACGCTCGTGGCGACCACGCGCACGCCGAGCGGCTCGTAGAGGGCTCGCAGTTCGCCATCGTCCTCCAAATCTGCCTTGGTCAGGCACACGACAGCGTCGAGACCCGCGTCGTAGGCGGCGACGAGACACCGGTCAATGAGCCGAGGACGCGGGGGAGGATCAGCCAGGGCTGTCACCACGACGAGCTGGTCCGCACCAGCGACAATCACCCGCTCGCTGGGATCGGTGTCATCGGCGGAGCGGCGCAGGACCGAGGTGCGCGGGGCGACCCGCACAACCCGCGCGAGGCTCCCCTCGGCCCCCGAGGTGTCCCCGACAACGTGCACCACGTCCCCGACAACGATCGACGCGCGCCCCAGCTCCCGCGCCTGCATCGCGATCACCTCGCGAGCCTTCGGACCGTCCAACACGACCCGATACCGCCCCCGATCCACCCGCACCACCCGCCCGACCTGCGCCTGAGCATGCTCCGGCCGCACCTTGGTCCGCGGCCGCGACCCCCGAGGATTCGGACGATGACGAACATCACCCTCGTCAAGACGCCTCCAGTCACCCCGACTCACGAGGTCCCCCCTAGGAAGCGGGCCCAGCGGGCGGGGAAGTCGGGGATGGTCTTGGCCGTCGCGGCGACGTTGCGGATTCCCACTCCGGCGACTCGGAGCCCTACGATCGCCGCGAAGGTCGCCATGCGGTGGTCGCCGTGGGAGTCGAGGACCGCGGGCTGCAGCGGGCGCGGCTCGATGACCAGGCTGTCCTCGTCCGCACGGGCGCACCCCCCCAGCGCCGTAGTTTCAGCGACGATGGCGGCCAGGCGGTCGGTCTCATGGCCTCGCAGATGCGCGATACCCCTCAGCGTCGTGGGGGAGTCGGCGAAGAGGGCGATTGCGGCAAGGGTCGGGACGAGTTCGCCAGCCGGGTGAAGGTCGAGGTCAGCGCCGTGGAGGGAGTCAGGATCGGCCTCGACGGTGAGGATCCCGAGGTCGTGGGAGACGGTGGCACCAAAGGCGGCGAGGTAGTGGCGCAGGAGGTCACCGGCCTGGGTGGTCTCCTCGGGCCAGTCAGGGATGCGCACGCGGCCCCCGGCGACCAGAGCCGCGGCGAGGAAGGGGCCGGCGTTCGAGAGATCCGGTTCGATCGTGATGTCTTGGCCGGTCAGGGAGCCAGAGACGGTCCACCGGAAGGGAGGGTGAGGGCCGTCATCGTGCGCAGTTGCACCGAACGCTCTCAGGGCGGCGAGAGTCATCGCGAGGTGAGGGGCGGAGGGGAGGGTCGCGCCGGAGTTGGTGAGGGTCAGGCCCCGGGTGAAGCGCGGCGCGGCGAGGAGGAGCCCGGAGGCGAACTGGCTCGACGCGGAGGCGTCAACCGCGAGGTCACCGCCTTTGACAGCGCCGGTTCCTCGGACGGTGAGGGGAAGGAATCCATCGCCGGGGTTGTCGATCCTCACCCCGAGGTCGGCGAGCGCGTCGATAAGGGGCGCCAGCGGGCGTCGGCGCGCGGCCTCATCACCGTCGAAGGTGACAGGGGTGGAGGCGAGGGCGGCGACCGGAGGCAGGAAGCGCATGACCGTTCCGGCCAGGCCGCAGTCCACCCGCGTGTTCCCGTGGATTGGGCCGGGGGTGACGTCAACGACGGAGGTGCAGCGGGTCCCGGCGCCACTGGAAATCTTCACGCGGACGTCGGCGCCGAGGCTGGTGAGAGCCTGAATCATGAGCCGCGTGTCGCGGGCGAGCAGCGCATTGCGGAGGGTGGAAGGCCCGCGGGCCAGGGCGGCGAGAACCAGGTATCGCGCGGTCAGCGACTTGGATCCGGGCAACTCAACGACAGCGTCGAGCCGGCGGGCCCGCGACGGAGCCTGCCACGGGTCCTGCAACGTTCCCGCCACGGTGTCCTTGGCTCAGCTCGTGCCGGAGTCGCGCCGACAGCGACGCCTGCGCGGAGTGGTCGCCAGGAGGAGCGCCGCGCCGGTCATGAGGAGATGCCGGAGGAATTCCTGGCGGACCGCCTTGCGTTCCTTGCGGTCCTTGACCTTCCAGAACTGGTAGCCCAGGGCCGTGCTCGGGCCAAGAACACCCGCCGCCGCTAGGCCAGCGAGCCGAGTTCCGACGCCCAGCCCGGCGAGCGTGCCAGCGGCGATGAGCGTTCCCGCGCTGGCCCGCACGCAGTCGCGCGGTGTCCCGGGAATGGGAACCGGCGTCTTGCCCGCGACCTTCTCCAAGATGGGCGCAGCGACCTGTTCATGATCCTGGGGGTGCAACAACGCCTCGACGCCCTCGGCGACGAGAGGCCCGGCCACCATGGCCCGGGCAGCAAACCGAAGCAAACTCATCCCCTCAGTCAACTACGTCCCGCCCCCCTTTGCGAGCCCACACCCCCACGGGCCGGATTTTGCTGTCCCTCCGGGCGCCCAGGATTCTGGGCTGTGGTGGTCAGGGTTCCGGCACGACCAGGGCCAACCCGTCGAACCGTCGAAAGTCACGGTCGTAGGAAGCGATGGGGCAGCCGAGCCGAAGAGCAAGCGACGCGAGGTAGGCGTCGGTTGTGTGCCGTGAGGTACATCCCGCAGCTTTGGTGACGTCAAGGAAGTGGAGGATTCGGTCGGGGCGGGGGTGGAGGCTGCCGTAGCCGGGCGATGCGATCACCGCGCGGACAAAGCGGGTTACCTGATCCATCGTGGCTGGGCGAGGGAATCCTTGCGCATTGGTGACGATTCGTACGAAGCCGACCCATACGATGTCGGGGATGATCACGTGATCATCGGGATCCTCCAGGCGACCCTTGAGCCAGGGCGAGGCCCGGCCGTGGAAGTCGTGGTCCGCGTCGAAAGCCGCGATCAGGACGTTGACGTCAACGATGACCATCGCGCAAGATCCTCCTCGTCGAATCTGGCAAAGATCTCGGCGTTCGAGGTGATGTCGAAACCGGGGAGGGGGCCGCCCAAGTTCACGGTGGGTAGCTCAATGGCAACCCGGGGCCCGGGGTGGCTGGCGAGATCAGCTCTGATCGTGCCTTCTAGATAGGAGCTCAGCGTGAGGCCCCGTTCGGCGGCCCGCGAGCGAGCACCGCAGAGGAGCTCGTCGTGGATGTTCACGGTGGTGCGCATGATGCACAGGATAACACATCACTGATGCAGGGCTGGTGCGCCTGGTGCACCTCCACCGCGGGCGCCGACCGGAACGACACCCAACGCCGCGCATGGCCGTCTCGTTGGCCGCCAGGATCTTGGGCTAGGAAGTCGCCGCTGGCGCGTCGACCGGTGGGGTCGACCGTTGCGCACACCAGTCGAGGAGCTCGCGGTGGCGGAACTCGATGAGAATCCCGGTCTGCCGCATCAAGCCTTGATCAAGGCACCAGTCGAGGAAGACGGCGAACCGCCAGGGGCAGCGGTTTTGCCGCGAGGCCCATGCGATACCCACTAGGTACCGGACCCAGGTATTGCCCCTTCCGACCAACAGCCCGGCCACCAGCCCAAGGTCCAGCCCGAACGTCATCCCGAACGCCAGCCAGCACGTCGACACAACAAAGGCCGTGAAGAAAAGCGAGAACCGCGTTCCCCGGCGCATCAGCTCGGACGGGCGAAGCGGTAGGACGGTCTCCAGCCTCCCCCACTGCCCGAACACCAACGCGATAACCAGTCCGGCCTCCAGCGCGCCAAACAGTCCGAGAACCAACCCGCCCACCAGCATGGCCATTGGCCCGAACGCCGACGCGAGCACCGCCCCATACACCAGCCCGAACACAAGTCCGAGGAGTATCCAGATGGTCAGCACGCGCGACGAGATCATCAGGTTCCTCAGGTATTGACCACCCGACACAACCGGCGAGGACCCTGTCGGGACGGTCAAGAGGGCGGCCGCAGTAAGGAGAACCAGTGGCCGTGTCCACGGAAGCCCCGGAACGACCAAGGTGAGAAGCGCCGCTACCAACCCAACCGCCAGGGTCAGTCCAGGCACCACCCACTCCGGCCAGCGTCCCGCCAGCCGCCATGTTTCGAGGGGCGAGAAGGATGTGCGAGATCCACCGCTGGAGTTGACTTGCCGGGCGAGGACGCTGAGCCACGCATTGATTTGCGGGCCCGTCCATCCCCTTGCGCGCGCGGTCCGGTCGCCTCGAACAACAGCCGGGACAAGTCCTTCCAGCAAGATCCGCATCGCTTGGTCTGCGGGCTCGTCTAGGAGGGATGCCGGAGCGGCGTCGCCGTCGTCGAAGTTGGCGGTCATGAGGAAGAGATGCCAGGGTGTGGCAAGGAAACCGCCGATCCAGTGTTCAGGGTCTTTCACGGCGTCGAGAACGGGACGCCAGCGGGCATCGACCCCGTCAACGGTCGGATACCGAGACGTGATGTAGTGCGCGATCTCCGCGGCGGTGAGCGGGCTCAGCTCGATGTGGCGGCCGCCGATCACCTGGCCTTCGTCGCCGTCGAGAGAGTCCACATAGTCGGCAGTGCGGGAGGTGACGACGAACGTCACACGCTTGTCCTGGTTGAGCGCGCGGATCACCTCCATCGAATCCTTGGCTGGCATCTCGTCAAGCCCGTCGAGGATGGGAAGGATTCGCCGCTCTTCCATCAGGCGGGCAACTACCTTGGGTCTAATCCTCGTGTTCTTACCGACCTGCCTGGAAAGCCAGGAACCGAAGTGCTTGGCCACCGCGGTGTCGTCCCGCCGTCTGAGGCCAGCGTCGGGGTAGTAGCTGGTCAGCGGGACCCAGACAGGAACCTGCTGGGGACGCTCTGTCGTGCCGGATGGGTTCGCGAGGAGGTCGAGCAGCAGTCGGGATGCCAGGACGGTCTTTCCCGAGCCGGGTGCACCCACGATCACCAGGCGCTGATCCTCCAGGCCCCTGAAGTAGTCGCCGACCGTGGCAAGCGTTCCCTCGACCTCCTGGCCGACCTGTTGCCAGTGCAGCAAAATGGCCTCTGCCTCTCGGGGAAGAACGCCGTGCCCCAGAGGCCCAAACCCCACGTCCGCCGCCTGGGTGAGGCGGTCTCGCCTGTGTGTGAACCGCGTAGAGGCCTCAAGGAACCTTGTCCTGTCCTGTTCGCCTACCCGGCGGAGCGTGGTTAACGCTGCCTCAGGAGCCTGCGACGCTCGGTTGGCAAGCAGTCTCACGAGGGTGGCCACTGCGCCAAACACCACTGCCGGCGCGACGAGAAGAGCGGCAGGGTCAGACTCTGGCCAGATCCTTCTCCCAAGAAACAGTCCGCCAACCGAACAGGCCACGACCGCCACCGCGGCCAGTACCCATTCGCGCCATCGCACGGAGCAATGCTAGCGACCGCCGTGAAGTCGCTGCCCAGCTCCGACCAACGACAGCCCCAACCCACCCATGACAGCGGACAACCTATCCACGGATGCGGCGGCACCACCCAATGGTGACACCGATTGCTCCCTAACTGGGCTAGCCTCTTAGCCGATGGATTCTCACCGGGCGGACCAAACCCTGGACGAGCGGGGGCACCCCGAGCAGGGGGACGTTGTCGACCCTGAGGACGTGGTTGAAGACCCCCGGGAGTCAGAAACCGACGAGGAACGCGCCGCGAGGTTCGACAGCACCGCCCTTGACCACGTCGACCAGCTGTACTCGGCGGCAATGCGGATGACTCGCAACCCCGCCGACGCTGAGGACCTAGTTCAGGAGACCTATGTCAAGGCGTTCTCCTCGTTCCACCAGTACAGGCCAGGAACCAACCTCAAGGCCTGGCTCTACCGGATCATGACGAACACCTTCATCAACACCTACCGCAAGCAGCAGCGGGAGCCCAGCAAGTCCTCGGCCGAAGACATCGAGGATTGGCATCTCATGCGGTCCGCCGCCCACACCTCACAGGGGCTGCGATCAGCGGAGATGGAGGCGCTGGACCGCATGCCGGACATTGACGTCACCCAGGCCCTCGCCTCGCTGCCCGAAGAGTTCCGCATGGCTGTTTACTACTCTGACGTCGAGGGCTTCGCCTACAAGGAGATCGCCGAGATCATGGACACACCCATTGGAACGGTCATGTCGCGCCTGCACCGAGGACGGGCGGCGCTACGTCACATGCTCGCCGACTACGCACGAGACCGCGGCATGGCCGTAGGATCGAGGGCGTGACGGACATGACTGGCATTCCGACCCCCAACCTCGTCAAAGACCCCGTCACTGGGATTGAGATTGACTGCGACCAGGCGATGGCGACCCTCTTCACCTTCATCGACGCCGAGCTGGACGTCCACGAACTAGAGGAAATGCGCGGCCACCTCGATGACTGCCCCGAATGCCTCTACGAGGAGGAGCTGGGCCGCAAGCTCAAGGGTGTGATCCAGCGGACCTGCGTCGAGCGCGCCCCCGACCAGCTACGCGAGAGAGTGATCTCGCGGCTCACAGAACTCCGCCAGGTCAAGTCGGCCTAGGAGTTCGGCCGCTTCCCGTGGTTCGCCCCACCCTTCTTCCGGGTGCGGCGCTTGTCGGTGCGCTTGGACATCGACTTCCTCCTTGGATGGCAACGTAGACCCGCCCGACGCACACCGCGCCAGGCAACAGCCGCCTATCTTATCTGCTCGCCCTGAGCCGCAGCCCCCAACCCCATCCCCAGCCAAGAATGCCACCCCGAGTGCAGCACGAGCCACGCGATAAGCCCGTAGCCCGCCTGGCTTGGATGGACCCCATCGCCCGTGGCCAGGTCGTCGTTCCACTGCTCGTGGGGGAAGAGGGGCGTGAACGTGTCGACATACCCGATTCCCCGCCGCGCCGCGACGTCAGCAAACGCCATCGACAGCTCCTCGATCCGCCCTGCCAGGTGCGGCGGCCCGGGCGGCGGCCCCACCACAATCGAGGGAATCCGCAGCTTAAGCGCCTGGTCAAGGATGTCGGCGAGGTGCAGTCGCGACCGCGCCAAGCTCATCCCCTCCGTCAGATCCGCGATGCCCGGCGCGATGACGAGACGATGCCGGAACCCGGGCTGGAACCGACGCATCACCTCCTCCTTCCAGCGCCCCGCGAGCTGAGCCGTGGTCTCGGCGTAGACCGCGAGCGGGTAGAACTGGGGCAGCGGGTCGCCCGTTGACTGCGCCGCCAGTCGCCCTACCCAGCCCGCGCCGCGCGGGTCGCCCATGCCCGCGACCATCTCCGAGCCGAGGACGCAGATCTGCAGGGCCTTGCCTCCACTGCCGTGGTCGGTCTCGACGTTCATCGTCTGCCCGCCTTCTTCGAGCCTGGCGGGCGGTCGTTCGCCCGCGCTTGGACACTATCCTCCCATCCATCCCCTACCCTTGCGAACGATGACGACACCACCCGCGCCTGACCCCTTCCCCTCCCAGGCCCCCACCTACGCGGTTCGCACTCTGGGCTGCCAGATGAACGAACACGATTCTCAGCGCATCGCCGGTCTCCTCGAAGCCGCCGGCTACACCCGCTCTGACCAGGGCACCATCACCCACGACGGCACCCCCTCCTCGATCCCCAGCGCCGATGTCGTCGTTCTAAACACCTGCGCAGTCCGGGAGGCCGCCGCGACCCGACTCTTCGGCAACCTCGGCCAGCTCGCCCAGGTCAAGGCTGATCGCCCCGGCATGCAGATCGCCGTCGGAGGTTGCCTAGCCCAGCTGGAAAAGGACCGCATCCTCACCCGAGCCCCCTGGGTAGACGTCGTTTTCGGCACCCACACGATCGGCGCCCTCCCCGCGCTCCTTGCCCGCGCCCGCACCGCACAGCAAGCCCAAATCGAGATCGCCGAGACCCTCGACACCTTCCCCTCGGCCTTTCCCTCACGCCGCGACGCCCCCCACACCGCCTGGGTCATCATCTCTGTGGGCTGCAACAACGCCTGCACCTTCTGCATCGTCCCCCAGACAAGGGGCCGCGAACGCGACCGCCGCCCGGACGACATCCTCGCCGAGGTCGAGGCCCTGGCCGCCAGCGGCGTCATCGAGATCACCCTCCTAGGACAAAACGTCAACACCTACGGCGTCGAGTTCGGCGAGCGCGCCGCATTTGCCCAGCTCCTGCGCCAGGTCGGAGCCGTCGAGGGGATCGAGCGAGTCCGATTCACCTCCCCCCACCCCGCCGCCTTCACCGACGATGTCATCGACGCCATGGCCGAGACCCCCACCGTCGCCCCGCAGCTCCACATGCCGCTCCAATCCGGCTCGGACCGCATCCTCAAGGCGATGCGCCGCTCCTACCGCGCCGACCGGTTCGCCGCGATCCTGGCCCGCGTGCGCAAGGCGATCCCTCACGCCGCGATCTCAACCGACGTCATCGTCGGCTTTCCCGGCGAGACCGAGGAGGACTTCGCCGCGACGCTA
>WQYN01000109.1 GCA_009781225.1 Micrococcales bacterium
AGGGGGGGTTGTCAGGGGGGGTGGTGGGGGGGTATTGGGGGGTGAGCTGGGGGTTAGGGGGAGGCGTGGCGAGGAACCATTTGTTCCTCTTCTTCACGACGGCGACGGCGCAGGAGAGCCCCGAGCAGGAGGAGAGAGCCCGCTAGGAACATGACGCCGAGGATCATCGTGCCGGTATGCGGGTGCATACCGGGCTTGTCGGGGGAGAGACTAGACCGGTTGGGCGACTGACTGCCCTTGCCGGTGTTGGGAGGCGGAGTGGCGCTGCCCGAATAGGGGATGCAGGCAGTGTCGCCCGTAATAGTGATGGTGACATCGAAGGTGAGTTCTGTCGAGGGCCACCCGAGGTTTCGGCCGCGGGTTTCGTCGTACGGGAAGCGGTAGCCCATACCCAACGGAGCCTCGGCTCCCTGCGGGAGAGAGAAGGTGCCAAGGGTTCGGCTTCCTCCCGCAGCGATCAGCTGAGCCCACGTGGCTACCCCCTTGGTTCCATTGACGTCCCAACCGAGGTCAATGATCTCGGGAAGGACGGCATTGACGGTGTCAAGTGGGAAGTTGGCCTGGACGTTGAGGGCCTCGACCGTCACAATGCCAGTGCAGGGGCCCGCGTTCTTCACCTTGAGCGTCCTCCACGCCTGGTCGCCCGGCACACTGATCGGAGTCCCAACGAAGGTCCCGCTGTAGGTGTTGTAGATTCCGCCCAACCAGTTCAGGTTTAGGGTCGGCCCGTCCCAGTACGTCTGCAGTGCATCGGGCATAGGCGTCACAGGTTCTGCAGCCCAGGCCCCCGCGCCAATCGGCACCGCTACAGCGGCGGCCAGGGCTATCGGCAGCATGGCCCGCCCCACGGCGGACATGCAACCCATCTGCCTCATCAGATGTCACCTTCCCTTGTTGCTGGGCGAATATGCGCTCCCGACGCCTGACGTCGGTTGCGGCGCCAGGTGGTGGCGACACTGCGGGCGCCACCACCACCTGGACCGCGACGGAAAAGACTGCGAGTCAGGCTCGACGAGCCCGCCTCGGCCGACCATCAAAGGGTACGATCAGGGGCCGAACAGGTCCGTCCTCTCCCGGATCTGCTTCAGCGAAACCGTCACAGCGTTCCCGAAGGCGAAGCTGTCCGGGTCGTCCGGGTCAAGAAGGATTGGATCGCCGTCGTCGTCAAACAGCTGGATATCCTCCATGCCCATCAGCTCCTCCTCGTGAAGATTCCTCAGACTCTGGTCCAGGAATGTGCCCTTGACCAAGAGGCAGGCATTTGCGACTGGCCCACCTGTCGGAGCGTTCGGACCGTCCAGGGCCTTCTGAAGGATTGTCGGAATGGGATCATTGGCTAGTGGAGGAAGGAAGCGGTCGTCCTGTCCCGCCGCCTGGCCGGCCCCGTGAGCCTGTAGCAGCGTCGTGCCGCGGTAGGTGCCATCAGCGAGCGTGGTCCAGGTCTGAACGTTCGTATTTCCACCCGCGAAGATGGTGTATTCCCAGTCCACGCCGTTGGCGTAGATCAACGGCTTTGCGACGTCCACCGTCAGCTCGGCCACCAAGTTGTCACCTTCGAGCGCAACCATGATTGGCAACACGAACAGCCACTCGTCCTGAGGGACCGCCCTCCAGGTTGCCGGCGTGATCGGGTGTCCCCACTTTGCGCCGTCGTAGTTGCAGTCGGCGTACTCGTCGTAGAGATCCGTCGTCTGGTCGCCGCGGTACCCCTCAGTTGGTCCCGGCTGCGACACATCCCAAGCGTCGAACTCACCGACCCTGAGATCCAGGTTACCGGCGATGATCTTCCCGCCGTTTGCGTTGCCCGAGGCGGACCACAGAGCGAAGGTTGAGCCGGTGAAGAGGAGTGCCACGCCGCAGGCTGCGGCGATCACTCCCTTGCTACGCCGGCTTTTGAGGAATTTCCTCATGATTTCTTTCCTTTCCTTTGGGTTACTGATGCGCCCGATTCAGGGATCGAGCGTCCATCGTTATGTGACAGTCCCATTCTCACGGCCCCCATCTGAAGAGCTCGGGAGAGATGGTCACAACAAAATTCTCGTCGCCTTCGTCGGACTCCGCCGGGCACACGTACCACGGGAGGTCGCCGTGTTGGAGCGAGTACATACCCCACCGGCTCCTCGCTTCCAGATTGCTACCTCGATCAAATGTCACGATCACGTCGTTCTGGTAGACGCGGGGTTCCAGGAGCAGGCACCACCTTTCCTGGGAGAAGACATCTGACTTCGGGTGCGCGCCAACGGCGGTCTGCGACAACGGCGGGTCGAGTGCTTTCGGATCTCCTGCCCCGACCGGACCAACGTCCGGCACAGGCCGGTCCCTTGGGGGATCGGGGGGGGTGGGGTCCGGAGGGTGGGTGAAATCTCGGTCACATGTGTCATCCGGACCCAGCCGATAGAGCGACAGTACCGACCTCGAGATCTCACCGCCTGCTACTGGCGGGGTCTTCATACTGATTGAGTACCGCAATCCGTCGTTCCCATCGGCGTACGACTGGACCGTGATCTCCACATAGACGTTGTTCCCACTCTTGAGCTCCTGCGAGATCACCGCGCCGTTGAACTCCACTTCGTTGTCTCGGACGCGATAGTCAGCAGCACCAGGATCGACCCTCCAAGCGCCGGACGTCCCGACACTGAAGCCTGCCGATCCACGGCTGAGTTTGATGTCACCAAAGGTGACCTCGTCGTGCCAGAGCGCCACCGTCGGAACGACGACCGAGAGGAGCCCAACGGCAGCCCCCGCACCCAGTGCGAGCCAGGCGGTGCTCAAGCGTCTACGTCCCACGTGCCGCGCCATCAGTCAAACCCCAATCCCGGCTCGGACCTCGTCTGGTCGGCCCTGAGAACGAAGGTGGGGAGCGTGATGTGGGGGCTTGCGGCTGGGACGGTTGAAGCCGGCGAGACAACAGGGGGCAGAGCGCACTCCGGCTTCAGCTCCGGGCAAGAGGTCGAGAAGTCCCAGTTGTTCGCGAACGCCATGAAGTTGAGCGACACGCTGACTACCCAACGGAACGTCCGCTCTTCGGGGCTGGCGGGGGCATTCGCACCCGTCTGGTCGACCGCCGGGATCCCCACCAGCAGCGGGACGCCAAGCCGAACCGACGGATCGACCGCAGCCGACACTGGCGTCCAGAGGTTGGGAGCCCCTTCCTTCACCCACGGCTCCCAGCCCGCCGGCGAGTCGATCACGCGAATCGTCCATCGACTCTCCTCCGTCGATAGCCCGAGACCGTCGAGGTAGGCCCGATACAAGCCAGCGTCATCCGAATAGCCATCCGGGAGCTCCCAGTCGAGAGTGAACAGGGCCGCAAGGTTGTCTCCCTTGACGGTCGCCTCGACGCAGTAGTCCACTCGCAGGATGTCACCAGGCATCCACCGATAGTTTTCGAACAGATCTGTCGGGTCAACGCCGCTCGACGGACTCATCACGTCGGTGGCAGTTTCCTCCCAGAAGAAACCGTCGTCGGAGCACCTCTCAACCTTGAGGTCACCCGATTCGATGGTGAGGCCGGAAACCGTCGCGTCTGCCTTCCACAGGGCCGTTGTTGCTGAGCCAGAGGCGATCACGATCCCCAGGACCAACAAAACCGACAGCCCGGCCGCCACTCGCGAGACACTCACCCGAGAGGCGTCACGCTGAAGGGCGTGGCGGCCCGCACCGCTGCGGGAATCTCGGAAAAGCGGCGATCCAATCATGGCGCCCACCGGCTTTCGGACGCGACACAGAAGAAGCCGTTTTCGTCACCCTCACCAGTCGAACTCGAAACACCGGAGCAGACGGGACCCAGTTTCGAGTCGACAACGCTGATCGTCACGGCGAAGTACGACGGGTTGAAGGAGGTGGTGTCCCGCATCCAGTACACCCACGTGATCCTGTCAGTGGGCTCCACAACCGAGCCGGGCGGTATTGGAGTGCCCAGGCAGTCCTGCAAGTTCGCCGGCAGGACACCGAACGAGTTTGGTCTCGCCAGGGCACTAGGAGTGGGCGTCGTGTTGCACGTGGAAAAGTCGACGTTCAGATAGCCAACCTTTTCCACCTCGACAGGCGCGGTGTGCCAGCTCGCCGACATTGACGCAGTACTCGCCTTCTTGGCGGAGAATGATGGATGATGTGACGGCGAGGGATCCGGCGTGCAGGGGGCATCACGTAGACCTCGCGGCCCTGCCGCGATCTCACCTGCGGCAGGCGAGGCCCCGGCCCACGCCGACGCTGTCAAAGTCTCAGGTTCAGGGGTTGTCCTGGGCTTCGCCGTCACAGACGCGCCATCCCCATCGCCGTCCGGATCATCCGCTTCCGTCGGCAACTCCTCGCCCTCTGGGTCTGCTGACGCGGACTCCTCGGTCGCCTCTTCTTCAGCCTGCTCAGCCTCACCAAACTCCGTGACGGACACGCCCGCGATGAACACACCGGCCCCGCCCACATCGGCGGGCCGGCCCTCCATCCCGACCATCAACGTCAAAGACTCCCCCGCCGGAACGAAAGCATCCACCAGCCCGCGCTCGCTCGCATTGAGGGTATGATCCCACGAGAACCCGCTGGAGAAGTCAGCCAGTACCGCGAACACCGCGTCGCCGTTCTTCTTGCCTTCGACTCCCCCCACCACCGCACGCACGAACCGACCACGATCAGCACGTTCGATCTTCACCGCAGTGCTCACCCTCGCGACATCGCTCGGGTCATCGGCCTCTGACGGTTCCGGCAACCGGAACACGTTCGCGCTCGTTGACCCCGCGCCGCAGCCTCCTGGAGCCGCGTCGTCGCCGGGCCAGGTGTGCTTGGGGGACTCGATGTCTTCGATGACACCTTCGCCGTCGTCGGCGGCGACCTGGATGAGGTTCCCACCCGAAGCCTTATGGCACAACCCTGGGAGTAGCCAGTCGCTTGTGGTGACCTCACCGGCGAAGCCGGTGAGGTCGGCCAGGTCCCTGGTGTCCAGGGGGATCGTGTCGGGAGCTGCTGACATGCGCACACTCGCGTCCGGACCCGCGAGGGTCGAGGAAGCGATCAGTGGGACCAGGGCTAGGGCAATGCAGCCCATCACCGAGGCACCGATCGCGACGCGTGTGCGCATGTACTCCACTTCCGTCGTGACGGGGGCTGCGACGCACCATGCGCCCTCGGTGATACCCCGAGAAGCTTGCCAGGGCTGCCGCGCCGACCGTCAATGTCGACACGTACCGTCCCCGCTGCTGCCCTGCGCCGCATGCGCCCTTGCGGACCCCAGTTCAGCGGGAACTCGTTCATCTTAGAGCGAAAAATTCTGGCTGCGCAACTCGGCTCGCGGCCGGTTGGGTAGAACTAACTACGGTCGTGGGCGCCGATCTCTGACAGCGTAGGTTGGGGATGGGTGCTTGACCTGCGCAAACACGCTGGTTCAGCTCTGTTTGGTCATGTCAATTCCGCCGCCCGGAGTTGGAGAAATTGGCCAAAAATTCGGTCCCCACGCCGGCGTGTCGCCCACCGCGGGCACCCCGGTTCGGGGGGTCGTGGGGCTGAGCGGGGAGACTCCACCCTCGTCCTCGTCCCAGGCGAGGTCGGCCAGATGCACCGGGCGGGCGGGCGGCCCCTGGCTCGTCGCGAGCTGGCGGCGGGCCTGCTCCAACTCGGCCTTGGCTCGTGCCAGTTCCGCCTGCGCCTGCGCCAGTTCGTCTTGAGGGGAGACGATGGCGGGAGGTTGCGCCGGCTGGACCGGCACCGGGGCTGGGGTTGGGGTGGGTGCCGGGTTGAGGGCCGGGGGGAAGACGGGAGGTGGGGCTTGCTGCTGAGGCAGTTGAGGCTGCTCGGCCTGCTTGGCCGCCTCCTGGGCAGCGGCCAGTTCCCTTGCGGCACGTCTTGTCAGGGGGACGGGCTGGGGAGCGGCTACGGGCGGAGGTTGCGCTGGGGCGAGGGCAGCGGGAGGTGGGTCCGCAGGGATCCAGGACGGGACGCCATCGTGCGCAGGGGGTGAAGAGGTGGTGGGAAGCGGAGGTCCGGTGGAAGGGGAAGGGAAGGTGGCGAGCGGGGAGGGCTCGTCGACGATCGCTACGGATGAGGGGGAAGCAGCGGCGGCGGCGAGCGCGAGTTCGGGAGTCTTGGGCTTGGGCTCGTCCTCCTCAGGGGGGGCCTTGCGGCGACGCGAGCCGGCGACCAGGTGGAACAGGCCATAGCCGATGAGGCCAATGCCGACGAACAGGACCGCGCTCTTCTTCTCGCCGCCGATCTTGTTCGTGAGGTAGCCGAGCCGGGGGATGTGGTAGAGGTAGATGCCGCGGACCTGCTTGGGGTAGACGGGGTCGTCATCGGCGCCATTGTTGTCGCCGCGGGTGATGAAGAACGTGCCCTCCGCGCCCGACATCGACTTGCCGATCACGCGGTGGGTGATGAGCGTGGGGTCATCCGGCTTGGGCATGTAGGTGATGATGTCGTTGATCTTGACATCGAGCTCGGGGTTGGACACGCCCTTGACGACGACTAGGTCGCCGGGGTTGATTCCCGGGCGCATCGAGCCGGTGAGAACCGTGAGAGCCGCGCCGTTGGTCACTGCTGGGACTACAGCGACCACAACCGCTAGGAGGAGCAGGACCAGGAGGGCAGCCGTGCCCAGGACGGACAGGAAACCCCGCCAGAACGAATCTCGCTTTGCCATGACCTCTACTTTGACTGGTGTCGGACGTTGACGGTCGCCATGCTAGCCGGATGTTGGGCGCTCGCGGTGGTTTTCGACAGGGAGTGGCAGGATGTAGGACATGAGCTCACCAACACGACGTGTCAGCAACCGTATCGGATCCATCTCAGAATCTGCCACTTTGGCTGTGGACGCCAAGGCCAAGGCAATGAAGGCGGCCGGTCGGCCCGTGATCGGCTTCGGGGCCGGGGAACCGGACTTCCCCACTCCTTCCTGGATCGTGGAGGCCGCTGTGGCGGCGGCTCGTGAGGCGAGGATGCATCGGTACACGCCGGCGGCGGGGCTGCCGGAGCTGCGTTCGGCCATTGCCGAGAAGACTCTGCGGGACTCGGGGTACTCGGTGTCGGCCTCGCAGGTGCTCGTGACCAACGGGGGGAAGCAGGCGGTGTACACGGCGTTCGCGGCGCTGTGCGATCCGGGGGACGAGGTGCTTGTTCCGGGGCCGTACTGGACTACGTATCCTGAGGCTGTTCGGCTGGCGGGGGGGGTGCCTGTTGGTGTGTTTGCTGGGGTTGCGTCCGGGTACAAGGTTTCTGTTGGCGATCTGGAAGCTGCTGTGACGCCTGCTACGAAGGTGCTGCTGTGGGTGTCTCCTTCTAACCCGACTGGGTCTGTGTATTCGCCTGCTGAGACCGCTGCTATTGGCGAGTGGGCTCTGTCGCGGGGGCTGTGGGTCGTGACGGACGAGATCTACGAGCATCTGGTCTACGACTCGGCGGTGTTCACTCCCATGGTGCGCGCGGTGCCTGAGCTGGCGGACCAGACTCTGGTGCTCAACGGGGTGGCGAAGACGTATGCCATGACCGGGTGGAGGGTCGGCTGGGTGATCGGGCCCGATGACGTGATCAAGGCCTGTGCGAACTATCAGTCGCACCTGTGCTCGAACGTGGCCAACGTGTCGCAGGCGGCTGCTTTGGCTGCTTTGTCGGGGGGGCTGGAGGATGTGGCGGCGATGCGTGCTGCGTTTGACCGTCGTCGGCGGATGATGGTTTCTGGGCTGTCTGCGTTGCCGGGGTTCGAGGTTCCGGTGCCGGAGGGGGCGTTCTACTGCTATCCGTCAGTGACGGGGTGCTTCGGGGTGCCGATCCGGGGGCGGGTTGTGTCATCCTCGGTGGAGCTGGCTGCTCTGATGCTGGAGGAGGTCGAGGTGGCTGTGGTGCCCGGCGAGGCGTTCGGGCCGTCGGGGTATCTGCGGTGGTCATACGCGCTGTCGGATGCGGATATCGAGGAAGGGATTGGGAGGGTGGGGGAGCTGTTTGGGGTTGGGTGAGGGGGGCGTGTTGGCTGTGAGCTGGGGGGAGGTTCGGGCGAAGCGCCCTCCCGACGAGGCGGCTGTTGCTGAGCATCGGGCGCGGTTTGACGCGGAGATTCGCGCCCATCGGCTGCGGTTTGGTGCTGCTACTGAGGCTGCGCTCCGCGAGGTGGATGACATTGTCGCCGGGCGGGTTCCGGCGGAGCGGTACGGCTCTTTCGATGAGCTGCTCGCTGACACGGACCTTGGGGAGTGATGCTTGGGGTGGGGCGAGAGCTCGCTGATACCGCTGCCCCGCCCGTTGGGTCTGGCGGGGTTGACGAACGCCAAGCAGCTCTGGTCGCGATGGCAGCCGCGGATGACTATCCGCATGTTGAGGCCTTTGTCGAGACCCGTTGAGCCGAG
>WQYN01000110.1 GCA_009781225.1 Micrococcales bacterium
ACCTTCCTGGGATGGTCAAGTACGGGTTCGCTGATGCTCGCCCGATCCTCGAACGCTCCTCGGCTCGTGAGACGGCCGTGCGAGTGGCTCTGGGAACGGTCGCCGCGGCTTTCATCTCCCAGGCGCTGGAAGCAAGGATCCTCTCCCATGTCGTGGCCGTGGGATCGGTGGAGCTACCGGCCGCCGGACGCAGACCCCTTCCCGGAGAAGAAGCTGACCTCGATGCGAGCCCGGTGCGGTGTCTAGACCCTAAGGTAGCTGCGGCGATGGAGGCGGAGCTTGCCGCAGTGCGTGAAGCTAAGGACACGGTAGGAGGGATCGTAGAAGTCCTGGTCTACGGCCTGCCCGTGGGGCTTGGATCTCATGTACACGCCGATCGACGGCTTGACTCCCGCCTGGCTGGGGCGCTCATGGGGATTCCGGCGGTCAAGGGTGTCGAGGTCGGTGACGGTTTCGCCCTGGGAGGCGCCCGGGGCTCGGCTGCCCATGATGAGATCCTTGGTGATCCTCTGCGCCGTGCCACGAACCGGGCCGGGGGAATCGAGGGAGGGATGACCAACGGCGAGGTCGTCGTGCTGCGAATCGCCGTCAAGCCGATTCCGACCGTCCCCCGGGCCCTTCGAACGGTTGACGTGGCGACCGGCCTGGCTGCAACCGCCCACCACCAACGGTCGGACACCAGCGCCGTTGTCCCCGCATCCGTGGTCGCCGAATCGGTGGTGGCGCTCACCCTCGCTGAGGCGGCCCTGGAGAAGCTGGGAGGCGACACGCTCGAGGAGGTTCGGCGCAACCTCGCCGGGTTCAAGGCGAGCATTCCGGCGCCGATGCGATGAGCGCGGGGCGAGGGGCCGTCATCGTCCTCGTGGGGCCGCCGGGGTCGGGGAAGACGACGGTGGGGCGCAGGCTCGCAGCTCTCCTGGGATGGGAGTTCTGGGACACCGACGAGGTCGTGGCGCAGGAGGCGGGGATGCCGGTCGGTGACATCTTCGCTGTCGAGGGGGAACCGGCGTTTCGCGGGCGAGAGCGGCGGGCAGTCCGGGAGGTCTTGCAGCGGGCGGAGCTGCGCGACGGGACGGTCGTGGCGCTGGGGGGCGGGGCGCCCATGGATAGGGGGACTCAGGAGCTCTTGCCTCGCGCGACGACCGTGTTCCTCGACGTGAGTGAAGGAGTGGCGATAAGGCGAGTCGGCTTGGCGGCCCCGCGGCCGCTCCTGGCTGGCTCCCCACGGGCGCGCTGGCGAGCCCTCATGGCTCAGAGGCGAGGGACCTACGAGGGGGTTGCTTCCGTCATCGTGCGCAATGACGCGACGCGGCCGGGGGTGACCGCGCGCGCCATCGCACGGGAATTGGGGATCGCCCTCAGCGAACACTAGGGGCCGGCGGGGCGCTGGGAAAACGTGCACTGAAGCGTTAGCCCAGGTCAGGCGCGTGAAGCTGGGAGTGGCGAGTGTGGGAGGCCTGTTCGCCTGGGGCGATCTGGAACAAGGAAGCGTCCCCTTCTTGTTCTGGAATACAGCGAAAACTCCCGCCCCTAGACCTCAAGGAAAGACCTGATGTCACACGGAACTCCCACATCGCGCACACGGACCACGAACCTGACCCCCGCCGAGGTGTCGGCCATGCGACGACACATCCTGCCTAGGGTGACGGCCCTTCTCGCGGCCGTCGCGCTGGCTGCCGGCGCGATCCTGACCTCCCCGGCGCTGCGTCTGAACACCGCCAAGGCCGAGATCCCCTTCCCCATCGCTGACATGGAGGACGGGGAGTACGACGCTGCGCGATGGGCCGTGGACGGGACGGAGGAAGCGTTCAAGCCGACCGCGGACGGTTGGCTGCGGCTGACTGACGGAGACGAGCAAGCCCGCGCGAACATGCTGATGACCGACGGATTCCCGGCGCAGGCGGGACTGTCGATCACCTTTGACTACCGCATGGTGGGGCGCGCGCTACACGACGGACGTCCGGGCGATGGATTCTCGATCTACCTCGTTGACGGGGAGCAGCCGGGGGTCTCGGCCGGAGGCGAAGCCGGCGGACTGGGCTACTCCTTCTTCAAGCCTGATATGACGGGTGTTCTCGGGGCCTATCTGGGAGTTGGCCTCGACGAGCACGGCGGTTTTGCTCAGGATGATGCGGGATCCGTGGGCGGGGACAAGGAAATGAGTCGCAAGTCGATCATCGGCATGCGCGGCTCTGGGAACGGCAAGGACCTCACGGCGGCGGGCTACCCCTGGATCGGGGGAGCGGAGATTGGTGACCTCATGACGGGGCCGACCGGAGCCACCGACCCGGCCAAGGACGAGGCCTCGATGTTCCGCCGCGTCCAGATCACTGTTCATCCCACGGCTCAGGGCGCCGTGGAGGCCTCTGTGGCGCTGTCTCCGGCGACACTGAAGGACACGGAGCCGACGCGCCTGACCGAAGCATTCCGCGCCGACCTGTCGAAGGTCCTGAGCCAAGCACCTCTTCCGGCGAGCCTCAAACTGGGAATCGGCGTCGCCACGGATGGCGGGACGGCGATCATGGACATCAAGAACCTGTATGTGCGTGGCTTGACCGACACCAGAGTGGTAACGACGATGACGACCCCTGGTTTCAAGAAGTACCAGGCGCCCGCCTACGTCGGAGGCCAATCGGTGACTCTGAGCCTGACCGCGACAAACGATGGACCGCAGGCGTTGGGCGATCCGCCGGCTGGCCCCGCTGTCCTCTACTCTGACCTGACCTCGATCTTCGAAAACGGACACGTGTGGTGGCTGTGCACGGGCAAGGGAGGCGCCGTCTGCGGGACCGAGGCGGGAACCGACCCGACGGTGGATACCACGTGGTGGGGCCCTGCTGGATCGTCAGTGACGGTCAAGCTCACAGGAACCATCCGGTCGGATCTGGCCCCGGGCATCTACGACGTGAGCGCCATGATCCCCACCGATCTTGCGGCTATGAAGGTCAGTTCGGGCGACACGAGCGTCTCAGAGGACGGCTCAGTTACCGACTACGACCTGAGCAACAATGTTGACTCCTGTGAGATCGAGATTCTCACCCGCAAGCTTGACCTCATGGTGACGGCCAGCCCCTTTGACCGTGAGTCGATCAAGGAGGGACAGGAAATCACGATTAGCCACGAGATCGTGAACTCGGGCTCAGAGGTGATCTCAAGGGTCAACCTCACGCAGCACTCCTTCAGCGGGACTGGCAAGATCTCACCCTTCCTGTGGAGCGGCGAGGGGACTCCCGGAGTCCTGGACCCGGGCCAAAAGGCCATCGCCACCGCGACCTACACGCTAAGCGAGAAGGATGCCAATGCGGGCGGTATCTCCTACTCCGCGCATGCCATTGGCGAGGGGCTCGACGGTGGCAGGATCACCACGCCCCACGCCGCCACCGTGGTCGGAGCCCTCATGCCTACCCCCGAGCGGTCCACCGTGTCCACCAGTCGCGGCTCCAAAGTCGCAGGAGTGGAGGCGCATGAGGTGACGCTGGTCCTGAATGACGAGGATGGAGACGCTGTCGAGGAGGGTGAGAGTGCCGTCACGGCTAAGGCGAACCCACCGGGAGGCGTTGTGATCGGTCCGGTCACCCATCAGCCTACGATCGGCGACGGGGTCTACTCCTTCACGGTTGAGTCGACGTCGGCGGGGAAGAAGGACATCACCGTTGCCTTCTCCAGCGGTGGGAAGCTCGACCCGCTGCCGCTCACCTTTGTCGCCGGTGACCTGGCTTCCTCGACGTTTGCCATGCAGCCTGAGACTGCCCACGTGGGCGAGAAGGCCACCGCAAAGGTCTCGCTGGCCGACGCCTACGGCAATGCCCTTCCCAATGCTGAGGTCCTCATCGCGGCCCCCGGGCTGTTTTCCGGAGAGAAGACCATCCAAACCAACGCGGCGGGCGAAGCACGCCTTGAGTTGACGACGAACCGTGCGGGAACCTACAGCGTTCACGCGAGCTACCAGGGAAGCAAGCTTGCTGCATCCCCGGCGACTGTGGTTTTCGCGCCTTCCGAGCCCTGCTTTGATGACGACGTCGAGTCGCTCTCAGGCCTGGTGCTCAACAAGACCAGCCAACAGGTCGGCGAGAGCGTCACCGCTCAGGTGCTTGTCGCGGACTGCCACGACAACTTTGTTGGAGCCGGCCACCGGGTCCGACTGACGATCCGGGATCGCAAGGGCGACCCCATTGCGCTGCGCAGCGGCGAGGACCTTTCCGAGGGCTTGGAACTGGTCACGGGTGTCCACGGCTCAGCCAAGTGGGAGTTCTCGACCAAGGTCGCTGGTTCCTACACTGTGACCGCGACCCTCGTGGACGGTGACAGGACCCGGGAGATCGGCAGCCTGCCCATCACCTTCATTGCGGCCGCCCCCGACCCCTCCCGCTTCACGCTGACGTCCTCGACCCTGGGACAGGTCAAGGAGCCGAACGGTTTCCAGTGGCATGAGGTGACCGTCACGATCCGCGACCGCTTTGGCAATGCCGTGACCGACACGACCAGCCAACTCCCCGTCTCCTTTAGCCTCTCGGGCGCAGGAGCAGAGTTCGCCGCTTCCTCGCCCGAGTCCGGGTTCACGACTTCCGGGGTGCTGACCACGCGGATTGTCGCCCAGAGCCCTGTTCTGGCCCGCGTGACCGCCTTGCAGGGTGAAAAGGAACTCTCCGTGGCTGGGACACCGACCTCCCTCCCCTTGACCTTCGGCTGGGGCAAGTGCGCAGATCCGGCGATGTGCCCGCCGCCACCTTGTTCTTCATCCGCCAACACCTCCTACACGCTGGTCCCGACCACCTCGCGCGTCATGGGCGAGGAGTCCTTTCTGCTGGCCGCTCGCCTTGGCTCTCCCACCTGCGACGGCACGCCGATGTCAGGCCAGGCGCGGTACCTCAAGGTTCGGGCTCAGGACACCGTCTCGCAGTCCCTCGCCGAGATCTCCGAAGTCCGGGAAGTCAAGCCCGGCGTCTACCAGGCTCGGATCTCCTCGTCTGTCGTAGGCACCAAGGCCGTCACGGTCACGTGGTCGGACGATGACGGAGCTAGCCTCCGCGTGCCGCCCTTGGGTTCCTCCAAGATCTCCTTCGTTGCCAATCCGCTTCCCCACTGGTCCACCTCCTGGTTCGATGTGACCTCGGCGGCGCGGGAGGCCGACGGGAGCGATGCCCAGGAGATCGTGGTCTCCCTAGTCGATGCCCACGACAACCCCGTGACCAAAGCCGAGTCGCGCATCAGAGCCACGGCAGTTCACGGCCTGCTTGGCTCCCCCGATCTTGCGACCATCGGCAAGTTCGTCGAAACCTCCCCTGGCCTGTACGCCGCGAACGTCACGACGAAGGTGGCTGGAACCTACGTGGTTGACGTCGAGATTGCTGGCACAACCGCAAAGACCGCAGACCGCTCACCCCTGGTCCGGAGCAACCGGTACGCAAGCTTCGTGGCGAAGCATTCCGGGTGGGCAGAACTGACGGTTGCCCCTCCCGCCGGATCTGATTCTCGCGCGCTGCGGGTCAAGGTTCTGGACGGCCCCGGCGGCAATCCCGTCTCGGGCGCTGAGGTGACGTTCCAGGCAGATCCCGGGACTCATCTCGCAGGATCCGATCAGCGGGCAATCACCGTTGTGACCGGCGCCTTTGGTGTGGCAGAGATCACATTCGCCCCCTCGGTTGGAGGCACTCCTCCGGTGACAGCCAAGGTCAAGGGGCTTTCCCCCCTCCTGACACCCATCCTCGAGCGGGCCCAGGGAGGCACCGCCCGCTAAAAGACCCCTTCTTTTCGCAGTTCATGGCCTATATGCTGGTGAGCAACGCTCCGACGGTCGGGGCAAGGGGAAGGGGAGGTGTCGAGTGGCTCGACCAGGGCCCTGGCTTGGGGTAATCGACATGCAGGTGGTGTTCGCCGACCCCCGAGCCCCTTGGCACATGCCGGGGTTCTCCCGGCTCATCGACCCGATTGAGGCGCTGATCACGGCCTACTCGCCCCGGGTCGTCTTCACTCGCTTTGTCTCTCCGGCGCCCGATGCCCCCACAGGCGCCTGGAAGCCCTACTACGAGGACTGGCCCTTCGCTCTCCAGCCCCCCACCGATCCCCTGTGGGATCTCGTACCGGAGTTCGTAGAGGATGCGGCCCACACCCGGGGCATTGACGGGTCCGGCGGGACCTATTCTGCGACGACGTTCTCCAAGTGGGGCCCTGAGCTGGCCCACCTCCTCGGCCCTGAAGGACGTCTGGTCCTTTGCGGAGTCTCCACGGACTGCTGCGTCTTGTCGACGGCGCTGGCCGCCGCCGATGCTGGAGTGAGAGTCGACGTCGTGACTCAAGCAACGACCGGGTCGACACCCGAATCGACGCAGCAGGCTCTGGGCATCCTCGCCCTCTTCCATCCCCATATTCGCGTGGTCAGCCTCGATGAGGCCCTCGCGGGAAGCTCAAGGTCCCGATGAACCAACCCGACGCGCTGGTGCCCCCTCACCAGCGCACGATGACGGCCCTACCGACCCCTGATGTCCTGGACCGAGCGATTGGCTGCTTAGTCGGCCTGGCCATTGGCGACGCTCTCGGGATGCCAACCCAGACCCTGACCAGGGCACAGATCGTTGCCCGATATGGGCGGATGCTGCGAGGTTTTGTGCCATCCCCCGCCGATCACCCCGTAGCTCCCGGGCTTCCTGCCGCAAAAACGACGGACGACACTGATCAGGCGCTAATCGTCGCAGACCTTGTGATCCGGTCCGGAGGGATCATCGACGAGTTCGCGCTCGCTGGACGCCTGGCCGACTGGGAAGACGAGATGGTCGCCCAGGGGAGCGGGGAGCTTCTTGGACCGTCAACGCGTCGTGCCCTCGAAGCGTTGGCTGCCGGGTTCGGGCCGGAGTCCTCGGGACGAACCGGCGCGACGAACGGTGCTGCCATGAGGATCGCACCCGTCGGCATCGCTGTGCCCCCGGGGCCTGCGCTGTTTGTCGCGGTCGAACGGGCTAGTCGATTGACCCACAACACCTCGGTCGCGATGGCCGGCGCCTTTGCCGTGGCCGCCGCCGTCTCCCACGGTGTGGGAGGTGGGGGTCTGGCGGGCGCCATCCAGGCGGCGATCACGGCTGCCGAGATCGGGGCTGAACGCGGACAGCCCTTCGTCGGGACGTCGCTGCTGCTCAAGCGCCTGAGGAGGCTACCAGGCGATCTGGCGAAAGTCTCGCCATCGTCCGTCATGGACTATGTGAACGACGTGACGGGGACGTCGATGGTGAGCGAAGAGTCCGTGCCGGCAGCGTTGGCGTTCGCGCTGGCGGGGGGGACGGACGGCTGGCTCGCGCTGCGAATGGCCGCCAGCGCGGGGGGAGACTGCGATACGGTGGCAGCGATGGCGGGAGCAGTCCTGGGAGCGTGCCTCGGAATGAAAGCCTTCCCCGAGGAGGCTTGGTCGCTCGTCGAGGCGCGCAACGGGATTGACCTCGCGATTGTGGGCGAGGAGCTCGCGCACGTGCGAGCCGCAAGGGAGGCGGATCGATGAGCAGGAACCGGCTGTTCCACACGGGCAATGCGGTCGTGGCGATCGTCGCGCGGGTGTGGGAGCTGCCTGAGCGGGGAAGCGAAGTGTTCGCGGCCGGGCGCGGGAAGGTGTGCGCGGGGGGCGGGTTCAACTCGGCGGCAGCGGCGGCCAGGCAGCGCATGGAAGTGCTCTACGCCGGGGCGCATGGGCGTGGGGCGTTTGGGGATGTAGTGCGCGCTGGGATGGTCGCTGAGGGGATCGAGGTGTGGCACCAACCGGTGACGAGCGCGGATTCGGGGCTGAGCCTCGTCATGGTGGAGCCCGGGGGGGAGCGGACGTTCGTTTCGGTGGTGGGGGCGGAGACAACGTGGGCAACGGACCAAGTCTCGGGGTTCGACCTGAGGCGAGGGGACACGGTGTACGTCAGCGGGTACTCGCTGCTGCATCCGTCAAGCGCGGGGATCCTGGGGGATTGGGTGCCGACCATCGAGGCTGGCGTGCGGGTGGTGCTCGACCTGTGCCCACTCATCGGGACGGCGGGGGCTCCGGTCGTGGATCCCGTTCTGGGGCGGGCTGACTGGATCTGCGCTCACCTTGATGAGGCGACTGAGCTGACGGAGGCTGCGGACCACGCGGGGGCGGCTTCGGCGTTGGCTGGGCGCGCAAGGAGTGGTGCGGTGGTTCGGCAGGGGGCTGCGGGGTGCTGGGTTGCCGAGCGTGGGGGAGAGGCTGAGTTGGTGCCGGGGTTCTCGGTGAAAGCCGTGGATGTGACGGGGGCTGGGGAC
>WQYN01000111.1 GCA_009781225.1 Micrococcales bacterium
CGCCAGCGTTCGTCCTGAGCCAGGATCAAACTCTCCAAAACAACCAAAACAACAAAACAACAAAAGACCCCAGCAAACAAACACAAAACACGACACACTATCGAGAAAACAAACAACAGACTCTGTCCGCTTCGAGGCACCGGCGCGTCCGCGCAACCTCAACGGTCGCGTGGCTCATCGGTGGTTGGATCCGAAGGCGGGTCGTCCCGCGCGGAGCGGCTGACGGCCCAACCCTCCCTCGGGCGAACTTGCAGTATGGTACGGATCCTTCGCCCCGGCGTCAACCCCGCGGCGTGTCGGCTCGCAATGAGAGCGCCCACCAGCCCAAAGATGCCCGGAAAACCCTATGGCCACACGAGCTGCAGGTTGCGGTCACCCCACGCGGAGTCGATCCGTCCCACCGGCGGCCAGTACTTGTCCGGCGTCACGCCCGCGGGGAACACCGCCGTCTGTCGCGAGTAGGGCCGATCCCACTCCTCGGCCACGAGGCACGCCGCCGTGTGAGGAGCCCCTGCCAGTGGCCCCCCACCACCCCACACCTCAGCCTCAGCGGCAATCGCCAGCATGGCCTCGCAGAATCGATCCAGTTCCCCGATCGGCTCGGACTCGGTCGGCTCCACCATGAGGGTCCCTGCAACCGGGAACGACATGGTCGGAGCGTGGAACCCATAGTCCTGAAGTCTCTTGGCGACATCGTCCACCGTCGCGCCCGTCGCCGCCGAAAGAGTTCGCACATCGAGAATGCACTCATGCGCGACAAAACCGCCCTGACCTCGGTACAACACCGGGTAGGCCCCCTCGAGTCGGCGGGCCACATAGTTCGCCGCAAGGACCGCGCCTTCACTCGCCTCGGCCAAGCCGCGAGCCCCCATAAGTCGGATGTAGGCCCAGGAGATCGGAAACAAAAGAGCGGACCCAAAAGGCGCCGCAGACACATTCCCAGCCCCACTCCCCGGCAAATACTGCGCCAAGTGCGACCGTGCCGCGACCGGTCCCACTCCCGGCCCTCCTCCGCCGTGGGGCATCGCGAACGTCTTGTGCAAGTTCAGGTGAGAGACATCGCCTCCCAGGCGTCCCGCCATTGCCCATCCGGCCATGGCGTTGAAGTTGGCGCCGTCAATGAATACCTGCCCGCCGGCATCGTGAACCGCCGAGCACACCTCGGCAATTCCCTCCTCGTACACCCCGTAGGTCGACGGGTAGGTCAGCATGATGGCGGCGATTTCCCCCGGACGCGCCGCGATTGCCGCCCGCAGATCCGCTACGTCAATGGAGCCATCGTCGCAGGTCGCCACGCTTACCACCGACAGTCCCGCGAGCGCCGCCGAGGCCGGGTTCGTCCCGTGAGCCGACTCCGGCACGAGACACACCCGCCGTCCCGACTCCCCGCGCGCCGCATGGTAGGCACGAATCGCCAACAGCCCCGCCAGCTCACCCTGGCTCCCCGCGTTCGGTTGCAGGCTGACAGCGTCGTAGCCAGTGATCGCGCCGAGCCAAGTCTCCAGGTCAGCGATCATTTCGAGTGTCCCGGCCGCGTCTTCCCGCTCACAGAAAGGATGGAGCGAAGCGAAGCCAGGCCACGTGAGGGCGGCCATCTCTACGGCGGAGTTGAGCTTCATCGTGCAGGAGCCCAGCGGGATCATTCCCCGGTCAAGCCCGTAGTCTCGCGCCTCCAGTCGCCGCAGGTAGCGGGTCATGTCCTGCTCTGTGCGATACCGGTGGAACACCGGGTGGGTTAGATACGAAGTCCCACGTCGCAGCGCCTCCGGGATCGCAGAGACCTCGCCCCACTCCCCCGTCCATTCCACTCCGAACGCCGAGGCCACCGCCCGTAAATGCTCGCTCGTCGTCGTCTCGTCAACGCTGACGCCGATCGCGTCGCTCCCATCCGCCCACACCGCGATCCCTCGCCGACGAGCCTGCGCCTTCACCTCCGCGGCACGCCCCGGCACGCTCAGATGGACGATGTCGAACCCCACCTCAGCGGCCTCAACGCCGCCCTCGCGCAGAGCACGCCCCAGCGCCACAGCTTTGGCGTGAACCTCACCTGCAATGGCGCTCAGCCCGTCAGGCCCGTGCCAGGCCGCGTACATCGCCGCCACCACAGCGGGAAGCACCTGGGCGGTGCAGATGTTGCTCGTCGCCTTCTCGCGGCGAATGTGCTGCTCACGGGTCTGGAGCGCGAGACGCAGGGCAGGCGCGCCCCCGGAATCCTTCGAGATCCCGACAATCCTCCCGGGAATCTGCCGCTCCAGGCCCTGACGCACCGCCATGTAGGCGGCATGGGGCCCGCCAAAGCCCAGCGGCATCCCGAACCGACCCGTCGAGCCGACCACGATGTCCGCCCCCGCATCACCGGGCGCGCGCAGGAGAGTCAAGGCCAGAGGATCCGCCGCCACGACAAGGAGAGCGCCGTCATCGTGCGCGGTGTTTGCTATGGGCTCCAGGTCGAGGAGGCGACCACGCACACCTTGGTATTGGACGATGGCGGCCGCGACCCCGGGCGGGAGAGGTTGCGTCGCGGGATCCCAGCTCAGGAGGGTGATGTCTACGGGGGCGGCGCGGGTCGCCAGGAGCGCGAGGGTCTGCGGAAGCATCTGGGAATCGACGGCGACGCAGCTGCGCCGGCCCCGGGAGTGCCGGACAGCGAGGTTCATCGCCTCGACGACCGCCGTGCCCTCGTCGAGGAGGGAGGCGCTGGCGATGGGCAGGCCCGTGAGGTCGGCGATCATCGTCTGGAAGGTGAGGAGGGCTTCGAGGCGGCCCTGGGAAATCTCGGGCTGGTAGGGCGTGTACGCGGTGTACCAGCCGGGAGCCTCGATGATGTTGCGGGTGAGGACCGGCGGGATGTGGCAGGCGTGGTAGCCCAGGCCGATCATCGCGACGGGGGGGGTGTTTCGCGCGGCAAGGGACGCCAGCTCGGCGAGCACTTCGGCCTCGGTCAGGGGCGGCGGCAGGTCGGGCGGATCGTGCCGAAGGCTGCTGGGCAGCGCCTGTTCGATCACCGAATCGTCGGGGCCCAGCCCAAGGGCAGCGAGCGCCCGGGTCCTATTCTCGCCGGTCAGGCCGATGTGCCGAGCAGCGAAAGCCGAGTAGGTCACGCTCCCACATCCGGAAGGCCGGCGTAGGCGGCGGCATCGAGAAGGCCGGCGGGCGTCGGGTCTGACACGCGCACGGTGAAGAGCCATCCCTCGCCATAGGGGTCGGCGTTGACGAGTTCGGGGGCGTCGAGAGCGCTGGTGTTGACCTCCTCGACGGTGCCGCTGACCGGGGAGAACAGGTCGGAGACCGACTTGGTCGACTCGATCTCTCCGCAGGTGCTCCCGGCCGTCACCGTGCTACCCACCTCCGGTAGGTCGAGGAAGACGACATCGCCGAGGGCGCCGGCCGCGTGGGCCGTGACGCCGACGCGGGCGATGGGGCCACCGGGATCAACCACCCACTCGTGGTCAGCCGTATAGAAGAGGTCAGGTGGGATGCTCACAAGAATCTCCTTTGGTCGTGGATGCAGACCCTCACGAGGAGGCGGGCCTGCGGTAGAAGGGGCGTTTGACAACGGTGTACGGCTGGAGGGTTCCTCGGACGTCAATCTCGACTTCAGTTCCCTGATCGGGGGCTGGCAGATCGACATAGGCCAGGGCAATGGGGTGACCCAGGGTCGGGGAGAGAGCTCCCGAGGTGACAAACCCGCGCTCCTCACCCTCGATGAGGACCCGGTAGCCAGCGCGAGCGGCCCTGCGCCCCTGCCCGGCCAGGGCGATGAGGCGTTGGCGCGGGGGGTTGTCCTGCAAGGCCTTGGAACCGACAAAGGGCGTCTTTTCGAGGGCAACGAACCGTCCCAGGCCGGCTTCCAGCGGGGTCGTCTCACGGGTCAACTCATGCCCGTACAGGGGCATCCCCGCCTCGAGCCGCAGGGTGTCGCGGCAGGCCAGCCCAGCAGGGACCAGGCCGTGGTCCTTCCCGGCTTGCTCAATCGCCCGCCACACGGCGACCGCCTGGCCTGCTCCGACCATGAGTTCGAACCCATCCTCGCCGGTGTAGCCGGTTCTCGCGATGAGCGCGACAATCTTGCCGCCGGGAGTCGGAACACGACCGGTGGCAATGGAGTAATAAGGCATTGTCGTGGCCAACTCGCCGAGGTCGAGTTCGGACAGGATCGCCGCCGACGCCGGACCCTGGATGGCGATGAGCGAATAGCTCGCCGTGAGGTCATCAAGGGCCGCACCTGAGCGGGGCATGCGCGCCGTGAGTTCCCGGGCGACCGTCACCCAGTTCGCCGCGTTGCCGATGATCACCCACTGTTGGTCCATGAGACGGTAGACGATGAGATCGTCGAGAGTGCCGCCATCGTCCGCTAGAAGGAGGGAATAGGCGGCTTGGCCTCGGGTCATGGTCGAGTGCGAGGCGGTCAAGGCGCGGTCGAGAGCCCCCGCCACCTGCGGGCCTGTCAGGACAAACTGGGACATATGCGACAGGTCAAAGAGGCCAGCGGCACTGCGCACAGCGTGGTGTTCTTGCAGGTCAGAGGTGAAGCGGACGGGGAGTTGCCAGCCGGCGAACTCGGTGAGCGTGGCGCCAAGCTCCTCGTGGACCTCGGCGAGGGGAGACGGTCGCACGGTGGCGTTCCTCCTTGGTGATGTGCGCGTCGCGCAAGACTCGCGCGGTGAGGTCCAGCCTACCCAGGCTGTGAGGTGGCTAGGCAAGCATCATGAAGAGCTTTTCGAGCTCCTCCGGGGTGTTGGACGGGGTCTCGGGGACGATGGCCGGGTCCAGGCAGCGGCGCATCGCGGTGGCGATGATGAGGAATCCGGCCCGTTGGAGCGCTGCGGAAACGGCTGCGAGCTGCTGAATGACTTCGCCGCAGGGCGCTTCGGCCTCGACGGCGCGGATGACACCGGCGAGCTGACCGTGGGCGCGGTTTAGGCGGTTGTGGACTTGGCGCTGTGGGCTGACGGGTTGGCGTGCGGGGCTCATGTGGGCTCCTGTGAGATGAGGGCGGGGTGGGCATGGTCTCCGAGGCAGGCGCGGAGAGTGAGCATGCCGCCGGACAGCGTGGAAGACGCGATCCCGGCGGCGGCAAGAATTCGGTGGGCGAGGTAGCTGCGTACGCCGCTGCGGCACATGACCGCGACGTGGCGTCCAGCGGCCAGCGCGCGAATGTCCTCGAGGCAGGCGCGGATGCTGGTGTGGGGGATGTTGACGGCCTCACGGAGATGGCCCGTTGCGAACTCGGCCGGGCTGCGCGCGTCAAGAAGGAGCGCCTCGCGGCGGACCGTCTCGAGGTTCTCGGCCTGCCACAGGGTGGTCTGACCAGTCATGACGTTGTCGGCGACGAGCCCGAGCATGGTGATGGGATCCCGCGCCGAGCCATAGGGCGGGGCGTAGGCCAGGTCGAGATCCACGAGGTCGGGCGCTCTCAGCCCGCCGCGCATCGCCGTGGCCAGGACGTCAATCCGCTTGTCAACGCCGTTGGCCCCCACGCCCTGGGCGCCGAGAATCTCACCCGTCGCGGGGTCCATGTGGAGCAGCAGATGAATCGGGGTCGCGCCGGGGAAGTAACCGGCGTGGTGGGGCGGGTGGACGTGGATCGTCTCGAAATCCCGGCCTTGGGCTCGCAGTCCCGCCCGGTTGGCTCCCGTCAGCGCCGCCGTCAGCCCCCCAATGCGCACGATGGCGGTCCCCAAGGCCGGTGGGATGGGCCGCGGGAAGGCGGGGGTTGGGTGTGGGGTTGTTTGGGCAGCGTGAAGAGCGTCGGCGACGAGGCGGCCGGCTCGGTTGGCGGGGCCGGCGAGGGGAATGGGGCGGCGGGTGCCCAGGACCGCGTCGGTGCTGAGGGTGGCGTCGCCGACGGCGTAGACGTCGGGGAGGTTTGTGCGGCCGTGAGGGTCGGTGAGGATGGCGCCCCTCTCGCAGGTGACTCCGGCTTCCTCGAAAACCCGGGTGTCGGGGACTGCGCCAGCGCTCAGGAGGACAAAGTCGGCGACCACAGCGTCGCCGTCGGAGAGGTGGACGACTGGGCGTCCGTCATCGTCCGTGATGGTGGTGGGGGTGATTGCGGTGTGGAGGGCGATGCCGAGGGCGCGAAGCTCGCGGGTCAGCTCCCAGGCGAGCTCGGGCTCGAGGGGCGGCAGGATGTGGGGGGCGGGCTCGATGAGGCTGACGGTCAGGCCTCGGGCACGCAGCGACTCGGCGGCCTCGAGGCCGATGAAGCCGGCGCCGAGGACGACAGCGTGGCCGGCGCCGTCGTCGATGAGGGTGCGCAGGGCGCGGACGTCGGGGATGGTGCGCAGGGTGTGGACGCGGGGATGGTCGAGCCCGGGGATGGGGGGGCGGGCGGCGACGGCGCCGGGTGAAAGGACCAGGGCGTCGTAGGCGAGGTCAAAGTCCTGGTCAGGGGTGCGGACGCGGACTGTCTTTGCCATGGGATCGAGGCTTGTGACCTCGTGGCGGGGGCGGACATCGAGCGCAGCGGTCGCGGCGAGGGACTGCGGGGTGTGGAGGAGGAGGGCGGACTCCTCGGGGATCTCGCCCGAGAGGTGGTAGGGAAGCCCGCAGTTGGCGAAGGAGACGTGCGGGCCTCGCTCTAGGACAATGATCCGCGCGCGCTCATCGAGCCTGCGGAGTCGCGCAGCCGCCGACATTCCTCCCGCGACGCCTCCCACAATGACAACGGTCGGCGAGGCCGGGGCGATGGGAGGCGCTGTCATCTCCTTAGTGTACCCACGGGGGTGCTTCCCGCGGGGTTAGGCTCGGCGGCGGCGGTGAACTGTACTTCCCGCACGGCCGCGCCCGGGCAACGCGGGTTAGACCGGCTCGGCGACGGCGGTGAACAGTACTCCCCGCACGGCCGCGCCCGGGCAACGCGCGTTAGACCAGCTCGGCGACGGCGAGGGCTCGCTTGCCTCGGCGCAGGAGCGCGAACCGGCCGTGGAGGAAAGACTCAACCCCAGCGACCGCGTCGGGATCGGTGACACGGGTGTTGTTGAGGGAGAGGCCGCCTTGCGCCATCGTGCGTCGGGCGGCGCCGCGGCCGCGCTCAAGGCCCGCGGAGGAGAAGAGGTCGATGACGAGGGGCGGGTCTGCGGCGCGCGGCACTTCGACCCGGGGAAGGCCGGCGACGGCGGCGGCGAGGGTTGCTTCATCGACTGACGCGAGGTCGCCCTCGCCGAAGAGGGCTGCGGAGGCGTCGAGGGCGGCGCGGGTCGCGCTCTCACCGTGGACCAGGCTCGTTGTATCCCAGGCGAGGGCGCGTTGGGCCTCGCGGCGTTCGGGCCGTTGGGCGCGGGCGTCGTCGAGCTCGGCGAGCTCGGCGAGGGATCGGAAGCTGAAGACCTTGAGGTAGCTCGCGACGTCACGATCGTCGGTGTTGAGCCAGAACTGGTAGAAGGCGTAGGGCGTGGTCATCGCGGGGTCAAGCCAGACGGTGCCCGCCTCGGTCTTGCCGAACTTGGTGCCGTCAGCCTTGGTGATCAGGGGGGTTGTCAGGGCGTGGGCGGTGACGCCGTCGGCCTTGCGGATGAGGTCGACACCGGCGACGAGGTTGCCCCACTGGTCGTTGCCACCGGTCTGCATGATGCAGCCGTAGCGACGGCGCAGTTGGAGGAAATCGTGGGCCTGGAGCACCTGGTAGGAGAACTCGGTGTAGGAAAGTCCCTGCTCAGAGGCCATGCGCGCGGCGACCGTTTCCTTGGCGAGCATGGTTCCCATGCGGAAGTGTTTGCCGACGTCGCGCAGGAAACTGATCGCATCAAGGTCCTTGGTCCAGTCGAGGTTGTTGACCATCCGCGCGGCGAACTCGCCCTCGAAGTCAAGGAGTGGGGCGATCTGCTCGTGGATCCGCTCGACCCATCCCGCGACGACATCGCGATCGTTGAGGGTGCGGTCTCCCGTCATCTTGGGGTCGCCGATTAGGCCAGTTGCCCCTCCCACGAGCCCAATGGGGAAGTTCCCGGCGAGCTGGAGGCGCTTGAGCGTCAGGGTCTGCACCAAGTTGCCAATGTGCAGGGACGGCGCCGTCGGGTCGAACCCGCAGTAGTAGGTGATGGGCCCTTGGGCAAGGTCTGCGCGCAGCGCGTCTTTGTCGGTGCACTGAGCGATGAGCCCGCGCGCATCCAGTTCGGTCACGATGTCGTTCACGCCGGGTATTGTCCCATCCCCTGCCTCAACCCCGCCCCAACCGAACTGGGGAGTGCTCTCGTGGAAAAAACCCGGGGCAAATCCAACGGGAGCGCTCCC
>WQYN01000112.1 GCA_009781225.1 Micrococcales bacterium
CCGTGGGTCGTCGCTGCTCTCGCCTTGCCGGTCGCCGGGTGGTGCGCCTGGCCGTTCCACGCGGCAGCCTTCCGCGCGGCCCGGCACGGAGCCTCCACCATGGACACCCTCGTTTCGCTGGGGGTCGTCGCCGCGAGCGCATGGTCGCTTGTCGTCTTGATCCTCGGGGACGCCCTGCATTCTTCGATCGGGATTGGCCTACCCGGCCCAGGCCGCCACCACGGTGAGGACCTGTACTTCGAGGTCGCCGCCGTTGTCACCGTCTTCCTCCTGGCCGGCAGAGTCCTGGAAAGTCGCGCGCGCCGCCGAGGAGGCGATGCCCTGCGCGCCCTCCTCGACCTCGGCGCCCGGGATGTCGAGGTCGTGGGTGCCACCGCGCGGGTCCCCATCGACCAGCTGGCGCCCGGCGACCTCTTCACCGTCCGCCCCGGCGAAAAGGTCGCCACCGACGGAGTCGTCGTCACCGGAGTTTCGGCGCTTGACCTGTCCTTCCTCACAGGCGAAACCCGCCCCGTCGACGTCGGCCCCGGCGACCAGGTCACGGGCGCCACCCTCAACACCTGGGGCTTGTTGACCGTGCGAGCCACCCGCGTCGGCTCCCACACCCGGCTCGCCCAAATCGCCCGCCTGGTCACCCAAGCCCAGCAGTCCAAAGCCCCCGTCCAGCGCCTCGCCGACAAGATCTCCTCGGTCTTCGTCCCCGTGGTCCTCGTTTTGTCCCTCGCGACTCTCGCTGCCTGGCTGGCCCTGGGGCGGGGGGTCGGCTCCGCCTTCACCGCCGCTGTCGCCGTGCTCGTCATCGCCTGCCCCTGCGCCCTCGGCCTGGCCACCCCCACCGCTCTTGTCGCCGGTTGCGGACGCGGCGCCCAGCTCGGCATCCTCATCAAAGGCCCCGAGATCCTCGAGTCCGCCCGCGCCGTCACCACCGTCCTCCTCGACAAGACCGGCACTCTCACCTCCGGCCGCCTCTTTGTCACCGACATAATCACGGCGGACGATGACGATCCCGGAGTTGCGCTCAACATCGCCGGAGCGCTCGAAGCAGGTTCGACCCATCCCCTCGCCGCGCCCATCGTCGCAAAAGCCCGCAAGCGCGACGCAACGAAGCCAGTCGAGGACTTCGTCTCTCACCCCGGTCTGGGGCTCACCGGTCTCGTGGACGGGCAGCGCACTGCGGTCGGTCGGCTGTCCTGGCTGCGCGAGCAGGGGTACACGACGCCAGACCACCTCTCCCAGACCGAAGCCCGCGCCCATGAATCCGGGGCGAGCACCGTGTCGGTGGGATGGGAGGGAAAGGTCAGGGCCGTCATCGTCCTTAGGGATGAGGCGCGTGATGAGGCGCCGAGGGTGGTCAGCGAACTGCGAGGGCTGGGGCTGACACCCATCCTGCTGACGGGAGACGCGGAGGGAGCGGCGCGGGAGGTGGCGCGCGAGGTGGGGATCTCCGAGGTCATCGCCGAGGTTCAGCCGGAAGAGAAAATCGACGCGGTGCGCCGGCTCCAGGCGGCGGGCGAGGTGGTCGCGATGGTCGGGGACGGCGTCAACGACGCGGCCGCGTTGGCGCAGGCTGACCTAGGAATCGCCCTGGGCAGCGGCACGGACGCCGCGATCGAGGCGGCTGACCTGACGATCGTCCGGGAGAGTCTGCAAGCGATCCCGCAGGCGATCCGCCTATCCCGGCTTACCCTGCGTCGGATCCGCCAGAACCTGTTCTGGGCTTTCGCCTACAACGTCGCCGCCCTGCCCCTGGCCGCCTTTGGCCTGCTCAACCCCATGATCGCGGGAGCGACCATGGCGGCGAGCTCCGTCATCGTCGTCACAAACTCCCTGCGGCTGCGTCGCTTTGGGCCCTTAGTGGGCAGCCACTTGGGGACTGGCTACCGCGCGGAAGACCCGGGCTCCGGGTCGGGTCCAACGCCGGGCGTGTGACGCAGCCCACATTGCTGTCAGCGTTTTACCTATGACACGCTGACCGGCGTGTCGGCAAGCAACGTGACCCTGAGTCTCCCTGAGAATCTGGTGCAACGCGCCCAGGTCCTGGCGGCCCGGCGCGGAGTGTCGATGCCGGCCCTGGTCGCTGAACTGTTGGGCGCAAGGCTCGATGAGCTGATCCCCGACGATGACGTCTGGACTGCCGACGAAGGCACGGCGACCTCCGCCGAGGAAACGAGCTAACCCTCAGCCAAGCCACCCCGTCGGGATAAGTGCGGGGCCCACAAAGGACACGATGTCCAACAACGCGTGCGCAGCCACGAGCGGCGCGACCCGTCCCGTGCGGCGGTACCACCACAGGAACACCACCCCCATGACCGCGTTCCCAAGGAACGGCCCAAACCCCTGGTAGAGGTGGTATGACCCCCGCAGGACGGCAGAGGCCGCATAGACCGCCCAGGGCTTGAGCGCCAGTTCGTCCAGCCGCCGCGAGAGGTAGGCGACGACAATCACCTCTTCTAGGAGCCCGCTTTCCACCGCGGAGAGCACCAGGACCGGGATGGTCCACCAGTACTGGCTAAGGCCCGAGGTCTCGACGTGGATCGTGATCCCCATCGCCCGCCCGGCCGCGTAGAAGGCCAGCCCTGGGATTCCGATCCCCGCCGCGATCCCAGCCCCCCACGCCAGGTCGCGTCCCACCCGTGACCCGTCGAGTCCAATACCCCGACACGCCGTCCACATCCCCCGCCCATCGGCGAGCAGGAACAGAGCCAAGGCGACGGGCACTAGAGAGAATCCGATCGACAGCAGCTGGTAGAGCAGATCCCACCACGGCCGCGGCGAAGCCGGCTCGTGAATGGTCGTTGTCTGCTCGCCCAGCGGCGTTGTCCAGGTCAGCCGATTCAGCAAGTTGACCAAGGCGTAGGTCGCTGACCTCCCCAGCGACAACCCCAAAACGATGGCGAGTTCCCACCGCAGCCGATTCTTCCCCGCCCCGGCGAGCGGCGCTGAGTCGTGGACCTGGCTCATCTTTTCGAGCGGCTACCTCGCCCAGTGAGCCCGGTGGTAGGGCCCGGGCACCAGGCCTTGGAGCTCGGCGCCCAGCTTCGCGGCCCACACGAGAGGCAGATGCGGGTTGGCGAGGACGGCGCGACCCAGCATGACGGCGTCCGCTTGGCCGCTCGCCAGGATCTGCTCGGCCTGCTCGGGGGTGTGGATGAGGCCCACCGCGTTAACAGTCGCCGGCGAGGCGTGGCGCAGGGCCTGGGCAAAGGCCACCATGTAGCCCGGTCCGGTGGGAATGGTCGGGGTGTTGATGCCTCCGCCTGAGACGTCGATGTGATGGACCCCCGCCGCGTGGAGAGCCGGTGCGAGCGCCTGGGTTTGCGGGACATCCCAGCCGCCGTCGATCCAGTCGGTGGCCGACAGGCGAATCATGAGCGCCACCTCCCCCCCGATCACCGCCTTCACCGCCCGCACCACCTCCAGGACCAGGCGGGTGCGGTTGGCATAGGAACCTCCGTAGGCATCAATCCTTTGGTTCGCGATCGGTGAGAGGAACTGGTGCAGCAGGTAGCCATGCGCCGCGTGGATCTCGATCGCCTCGAAGCCCGCTGCGACGGCCCGTCCCGCCGCCCGTGCGAACGCCTCGGGAATCGCCGCGACCTCCCCTGTCGTCAACTCCCGAGGAACAGGCAGTCCGTCATTCGCGATGGACGATGGCGCCACGGTCTGCCAGTCAGCTCCCCTCGCCCTGGTCACCGCGGACGTCCACGAATCCCACGACCCTGGGCCCGATCCCTTGCGCCCCGCGTGGCCCAGCTGGATCGCCGCCGTCGCCCCCAAAGAGCGGATAAGGCCCGTGACCTTGCTCAACGGCTCGACCTGGGAGTCATCCCACAACCCCATGTCGCCGATGGCGATCCTCCCCTCCGGCGCCACGGCCGTCGCCTCCACGACGATCAACCCCGCCCCGCCCGCCGCCAAGGCTCCGTAGTGGGACAGATGCCAGGACGTGGGCAGGCCGTCGTCTTGGGCCATCCACTGGCACATGGGAGCCACCCACAGCCGGTTTCGCGTCGTCACAGATCCCAACGTCATCGGAGAAAAAAGCAAAGGCGATGTCATGCCCCCATCCTCCCACCGTCCGGAGCGTTAGGCCATGCCTAGCTAGAATCGGCGAGTGCGTCGCGTGCGGAAGACCACGAGCGGGCAAGAGAGCGTCGATGGCGTTGTCGTCGTCGATGCTCCTGAGGCGCGCGTTCGCCAATCCTCCGACGCCCTGGGCATGGCTGTCACCGCCGCCGCGATCGCGCTTGTCTTGGTCCTGTCGGTCTACGCCCACGCGACCACCCGGGGAGTGCTCACAGACGCGCTCTCCATCACAAGGGTTCTCAACTCGATCCTCCAGGCGGCCGTCTACGTCCTGAACAACCTCGCGACCATGGTGATGCCCGTCATCGTCCTTATTAGTCTCGTGGCGCGACGCCAGCCGCGGCTTGTTTTGGACGGGGCCATCGCGGCGGCGGGAGGACTCGTCGTGGCGTGGGGGGCAGCGCAGGGGCTCGGCCACCTCACGACGACGGCGATCGCGCGGGGACTGTCGGTGGGGCAGTCGGGCGAGTTGACGATCACGGTCCCGATGCTCGCCGTCCTCCAGGCAGCGCTGTTGACGGCCGTCGGACCGCGATCACGACGGCCGGTCCTCGCGCTGTCGTGGAACCTTTTGTGGGCAGCGCTGGCGACCAACGCCCTGACCGGGCGGGCGACCCTCCCGATGGTCGTCGTCACCGTTCTCCTCGGGAGGCTGGTCGGGCAGGCCGTGCGCTACCTGTTTGGAGTTTCGACGAACCGGGCGTCTGGACGGGCCCTGGTCGAGGGGATTCGACGCGCCGGGATTGACCCCGTCCGCGTGGTCCGCGTCCGCGACATCTCGACCCCGGAAAACCCGACGATTCGCCTTGACGTCTCCAGCCTGCGCAACCCCGACAACGCGACTCCTCCTGACCCCGCCCCCCACTCCCACGCAGCCGACCCCACGGCCCTCGCGCTCGAGCGCGTCGCCGGAAACCGGGTCTACGCGGTCTACGACGCGGCAGGAACCCGGCTCGACGCCATCGTTCTCGACCAAGACCGGCAGGTTGTCGGCATGCTCCAGCAGACGTGGAGGGCGCTGCGGCTCAGGGGCATGGACCGCAGGTCAGTGGTGTCCCTGCGGCAGGCCGCCGAGCGCGCAGCCCTCCTCGCCTACGCCGCGGCCGCTGCGGGAGTTCGCACCCCCCACATGGCTGGCATCGGCGAGGCCGAGGACTCGATGATCCTGCTCCAGCGTCACCCGGCAGGCCTGCGAACGCTCGGCGACATGCACGCCGCCGAAATCTCCGACGCCTCCCTGGCCGCCGTCTGGGAGCAGCTGGCCAAGGCCCACGAGGCTGGGCTTGCGCATCGGGCCATCACCTCCGATTCGGTGCTCTTCGGCCCGCACCCCGACGAGGCTGGCCACGCCGTCTGGCTCATCGGTTGGCACGATGGCGACATCGCCTCCTCCGACCTCGCACGTCGGCTTGACGTCACCCAAATGCTGGCCGTCTTGGCGCTCGCGGTCGGCGCGGACCGAGCTGTCGCATCCGCCGCCACCGTGCTTGAGCGCGACACACTGACCTCAGTCGCCCCGCTCCTCCAGCCTGTCGCGCTCCCCGCCATGACTCGGACGGCCGCCAAGTCCCGCGGCGACGTGCTGCCCGCTGTTCGTCAGGCTCTCCTCGACCTCCTGCCGGAAGCTGCCGAGTCTGAGCCCTTCCGTCTGGTGCGCCTGGGCTGGCGGACGGTCGCCCTCGTGACTATTTCCGCGATCGTCCTGCTCGTGGTCATCACCCGGCTCGACTTTGCCGGGATCGTCGATGCGGTTCGGGGGGCTGACCCCTGGTGGATGACCATGGCCTTCGCCTTGTCCTTGACGACCTACGTCGGAGCAGCGATGGCGATGAAGGGGTTCGCGCCTATCACGCTGCCCATGGGAGACACACTCCTGACCCAGGTAGCCGCCTCCTTCGTCGCCTTGGCCGCGCCGGCCGGCATGGGGCCAGCGGCTCTCAATCTGCGCCTGCTCCAGCGAAAACGGGTGGCGACCTCGCTCGCAGTGGCCTCCGTCGCCATCGTCCAGCTGACGTTGTTTGCCACGACCGTCCTCCTGCTGGTCGTCGTCTCGGCGGTGACCGGGGATTCGCGGGTCTTCCACCAGTTCTCCTCCACGGGGGTGCTCATCGGCGCTGGGGTGGTCGTGGTCTTGTGCCTCGTGTTGGCGGTGCCGAAGGTGCGCGGCAAGGTGTGGCGCCGGTTCGGACCGACCTTTGCCCAGGCGTGGCCGCGCCTGGTCTGGGTGCTGGGCCAGCCGAAGAAGCTCGCCTTGGGCCTGGGAGGCAACCTGCTCCAGGCGGTCGGCTATGTCGCCGCTTTTTGGGCCTCGCTTCAGGCCTTTGGAGTCTCCAGCCTCAGCCCCATGCAGATCGCGCTCATCTACTTCCTGGGCAACGCTGCCGGCTCGGCTGTGCCCACCCCCGGCGGCCTGGGTGCCGTCGAGTTCGCGATGACGACCGGCCTGGCGGGTGCAGGCCTGGGAACAGCCCTGGCCGCCTCGATCGCTGTCCTCTTCCGTGCGCTCACCTACTGGGCCCGCGTCCCCCTAGGCTGGCTGGCCTGGCGCTGGCTCCAATCCCGCGACCTGCTCTAAAGCGACTAGGCGCGGACCAGGAGTAAGCGCTTGCTTTCGTGGGTGATCGTCACGTTGTTGGGATCGCTGAAGCCGAACTCCGAGGGGGAGGTGAAGAAGCTGGCGAGCCAGGTTTCCTTGGCCATGTCCTCATCGGAGCAGAGCATCATCGTCGTCGCGCCGACGCCGGGCGTCAGGGTGCCGGGGCCCAGTTCGACGGGAATGTTCAGCGTGTTGCAGGGAGTGAAGACGACGAGCTGATTTGCTCCGTTCATCTGGACGGCTTCCATCCGGACGTCGGTGTCTTCGATCCAGGTAACCGCCTCATCCTCGTCGTAGCCCAGGATCGCGCGAAAGCGACCACCGCAGGTGAACAGCGAGGTCTCGTCCTCGCAGCCTTCGGCCTTGCCCTCGGGGACCGCGTCTGGCGCATCGGCGACGGGGTCGTCGCCAGCAACCGAACTCCATTCGGGGCTCGCGGGCGCAGGCGGCGAGGGCGCGTCCTCGACGACCTGCTGCTTGACGCAGCCCGCCAGGCCAAAGATCAGGATCAGGCCAACGGTGAGTGAACGGAGGGCAGGTGGGGGGATTGGATGCCTCATGGCGTTCACCCTGCCACGGGTCGCCCCAAATGCCAAGCGCAAGACACGCTCAGTACACAACCACCCGATCCCTCAGGTCCGCGCGGAAAAGGCCCGGCCCGCCACTACCCAAGCCCGCAGGAGCGCGCGGGAAGAAACCTCAGTCCACAACCACCCGAGCCCTCAGGTCCTGGAACGCCGTGTAGTTCGCGACGAGGTCGACCTCCGCCCCCGGCGCAAGCCCCTGCAGGAGGACCAGGGGATCCTCCGCGACCTGGGAGACGGTGGCCCCCGCCGCCGTGAGCCGCGCTGCCATGTCCTGGCCCCGCTCACCTCCGACGGCGATCGCGCGGTCTCCCAGCTGTTCGAAGGGCACATCCCAGATCCACGAGGGGTCGCTCCCGTCCGCGCTGCGAGCATTGAGGACGATGACGAGATCGCGTTCCGAAGTCCTCACCAGATCGATGAGTTCGACCCAGCTTGCGGGGTTCTTACCCAACAGAAGGCGGACGTCACGGCCCTCGACGTTGACGCTGATGTAGCGGCCGTCAACGTCGGTGACCCGGCTGAGCCTTGGAGCGGCCTCCTCGGGGTCAACCCCCAGCTGGGCGGCGGCCGCGAGCGCCATGGCGGCGTTGGCCACGTTGATCTGTCCCGGAAGGCGTAGATCCGGGGTGATCCGCTCCTGGGTCGGTGTGATGATCGTGGATCCCTCGATGCGCCACAGCGGCGTGGGGCGGGCGAAGCCGCAGTCGGAGCAGGCCCAGTCCCCCTCACGCCACTCGAGCGCCTTGAGGCACGCTGGACATGGCCCGTCGCCCCCATGCGAGGCCCCAGCCCCCACCCAAAGAACCTCCACCCCTCCGCGAGAAGGGCGGTTCGCTGAATTCTCGCCCCCACTTTTCAGCGAAACGACCTTCTCGCGGGAGAAGTGGGGGGGCGCGGGGGTGGGAGGGGCGGTGACAGGGCTGGCGGGCGTGGCAGGGAGCGAGTGGGGGAGCG
>WQYN01000113.1 GCA_009781225.1 Micrococcales bacterium
GGGGGGGGGGGGGGGGGGGTGGGGGGGGGGGTGGGGGGGGGGGGGGGGGGGGGGGGGGGGGGGGGGGGGGGGGGGGTGGGGGGGGGGGGGGGGGGGGGGGGGGGGGGGAGTGGGGTAGGCGGTGGGGAGGCGAGGGGGCGGGGTGGGGCGTGTGGTGGGGGATGGGAGGTGTCAGTTGGGGACTGGGCGGGGGTGACAGCGCTGGTGAGGTCCAGGATTTGAGAAGGGGTGCTGGAGGTGGAGGCTGGTGGTGGGCGGGCCCAACAATGGTCGGGAGCGACTGTCAGCGCTTCCATGTCTTGTCCCATGCCCCAGGCTTCCTGGTCTGCGCACTGTCGCGCCGAGCATCGGGTCTTGACTGAAACCAGGCGAGTCCACCCTGTCCTTGACGATCGGCGGGAAGACCGCCGCCATCAGGGTCGCAGTCGTGGACAGGTCCGTGTAGACAGTCAAGAGCCTCGTCACCGGAAAGAAGGTGCCGATCAACCAGTAGCCCCCCCGCTCCCTCACCCCGGTGCCGAGTCCACCAATGCCTCGGTCCCCCCTGGTGAGGGCCCCCCGGGCGCGGCGATTCCCTGCAGCCGCGCCCACCGGCCCCGCTCCACCCTTTCGGGAGCGGGGCCACCTCCCCCCAGCCCCGACCCCGCCCGATGATGCCCCACCAATTCTCACGCAACGCGCAGTCGAAGAACCCCGACAGCGGTCTTGCGCTGCACGTTTCGCGACACTGGGCGCGCCGGGGCGATCCCCCACCCCCGCCCGCGCACGATGATGCCCCTACCCGGCACCCGGTGCGTCGGCGGCGAGGAACTCCGACGCCACGCACTACCCACGGGAGGCCCGTCACTTCCGCCCCTCACCCGCCGCACGATGACGCCTCCCGCCCGCCGCACGATGACGCCTCCCGCCGCGGCCACCACACCCCGAGTCACAGCACGTTGGTGGTGAATCCGAGTGAAGTGGCGGCGGAGATCAGGGTCTTGTCGAGACTCAGGATCGTGTCGGCCGCTTGAGTGCGGGCGGTGGCGATCACGTGAGCGTCGGGCATGCGAAGGCGCGAGTCGAGGCGGGCTTGCGCGAGGGCGAGCGCGTCCGGCGCGCAGAAGACGAACCCGGCCTCGACGAGCATCGAGAGAAACGCAGGCCACGCCTCACGGGCAAGGCCGACCAGCACCTCGGCCGTGTTGAGCTCGCACATGTGCAAAGGAGGCTTCGCGCCCGCGAGCATCTGCGTCGCCGCCGAATGGAATACGTGGCTGGGGTTCTGCCAGGCGATCACGACGCTGGCGTCCACTGCTGTCCCCACTACTGGTCCCATTCCTGACGAAGATCCTCCAGGTAGTCCGGGCCGAGCGGGCTGGGAAAGCGGCCCGCCAGGGAGGAGACCTTGGCCAGGCGCGCGGCTCGGCTGGTGGACTCGTCACGCGCGAGCTGGTCGGCCCCCACAGATGCGAGTCGGTAGATCAGCTGGGTAGTGGAGGTCTCCTCGGGCCAAACCACTCGCGCCACGTCAAGGGCCGCCCGCAGCTCAGGCACCTCGGTTACTTGATAACGCTTCAGCAATGTAGGCACACACTGAGTGTACCACTTCACATCCAAAGTGAGTCACCACCGACCACCCGCCGCACGATGACGCCCCTCACCCGTCGCACGATGACGCCTCCCGCCCCACGCACCTCGGGTCAGCGGATGAGAACGACGAGGGGTGAGAGGTCTCGCCACTGGCGATCCGCCGTCAGGATTGTTGCCCCCAGGCGTTGGCCCACGGAGAGGCACAGTCGGTCGCCCAGCGACAAAGCCGGATGCGTCGCCCACATCCGCCCGGCTTCGACGGCATCCACCGTCTCGATGGGGACGATTCCCAGACCTTTCCCGATCAGCGCTGATTCGGCCAAGCTCCAGTCTCTGCGTCGAGCGACGACCTTCGCGACAACCTCGGACCAGTTCGCGACCGTGCACCCAACCGTGCCCCGCGCGAACGCCTGGGCAACCTGATCCGACCCAGGTTCGGCCCAGAGGAAAGCAAGAATCGCCGAGGCGTCGAGCAGCGATGCGACCCTCATCGGTCCGCCTGAGCTTCTAGTCGCCTGTCTTCCAGCAGCTCGTCGACGGGACTGGGGGTTCCGGCGACGGATGCCCGGAAGGCCGCCAATGCGTCATCGGCCGCCTGGATGCGGACTTCGCCAGGGGAGACCTCGCTGAAGACGAGAGTCGTGCCCTGGTCCCAGCCGTAGCGGCGGCGAAGCTCAAGCGGCACCACCAGCCGCCCCTTGTTCCCCATCTGCGAAAGCGTGACACTCACACGCACAGAGTACCACCAACACCCAATGGTGGCACTGCCCCCGCTCGACCTCACCCACACCTACCGGCCCGAATCCGGGCTTTCCCCGACGCCTGGGGGGTCAATCTCCCACAGAGCGGCGATGGGCACGGCTCGCATCCGAGGGCCCGCCGACAGCGTGCGGGCCCCGGTGTGAAGCACGTAGCCCGCAAGGAAGTCTTCGCCGACGCGATCAGCCAGGTGGCGCAGCCCGCGATAGTCCTCAGGTGTCGGCGTCGACGACGCCTTCACCTCGATCCCGACGACCTGGCCGAGCCGATTCTCGAGGACGATGTCGACCTCCACCTGGTCCTTTGTGTGATAGTGCGACATCGTGGCGTCAACGTGGGACCACGAAAGCTGGCGAGCGATTTCCATGGCGACAAAGCCCTCCAGCAGCCCACCCAGGGGTGCCCCTGGCTTGCGCAGCCGGGCGGCTCCCTGCCCCACCATCGCTGCCGCAACGCCCGAGTCCACAAACGCCACCTTGGACTGGCCCGTTGCACGGGCGCTGATCCTTCGGGTCCACGGCGAAACGCGCTTGATGAGGAACAGCTCCTCCAAGAGCCCGAGGTAACGCGCGACCGTCTTGTGATCCAGCCCCAGCGAGGCACCAATCCGGGCAGGCGCGATCGTGTGCCCCGAGCGAGCGGCAAGAGTGGTGACCAGGGCGCGCATCTGGGGGACGCGCTCGATTCCACTCAACTGGAAGACGTCGCGATTGACCAGGTTCCCGAGGTACTCGACCAGGTAGTCGGTTCTGCGGCGGTCCGACCGCCCGATGGCGTCAGGGAAGCCACCTCGGACAATCCGCTCGATGTACTCGTCACGAGACACCGCCGACTCGTGGCGCAGCTCGGCACCACGGCAAAACGCGGCGTCGACAAACCCGTCTCCGCGTCCATCGATCTCTCCTTGCGAGAATGGCCACAGCTCAATCGTCTCGATGCGTCCGGGCAGGGTGTCGGGCACAGCGCGCAGCCCCAGAATCCGTGCCGAACCGGTTAGGAGGAACCTGCCCGGGGTTGGGTTCTCGTCGACCAGTGTCTTGATGGCAAGCAAGAGATCGGGCTCCCGTTGGATCTCGTCGATGATCATCCGTTCGTCGAGGGCCACGAACCCCGTGGGGTCGTTGGCTGCGTGGTGACGGGTCGCGGCATCGTCCAGGGTGTACCAGGACGCCTTGGTGTCGCGACCAATGCGCCGCGCGAGCGTGCTTTTTCCGCTCTGACGAGCGCCGTTGATGAGCACCACGCGCGTGTCTTGTAGCGCCTGCTCAACTCGCTCAGCAGCGCGCCTGGGTAGGAAACCTCGTGTAGGAGAAGGTGCCATGTTAGACATCATCCCACAAGAATCCCAATTGGCCAGCCCTCTCGTGCCCAGATAGCCATGGGGTCTGTGCCCAGATAGCCAGGGTGTCTGTGCCCAGATAGCCGCCCCCCAAACACATGCGTACGATGACGCCCCCCACCTTCGACCCCGCACCCTTTCGGCGGTCTAAGGCCAGGTGCGGAAGCCGAGGATGCGGTGGAGGATCTTCTCGATTTGCAGGAGGTGGTCGAGGCCGGCTTCACCGATGCGGCGCCCAACACGATCCAGCGAGATCGCCCGTAGGAGCTCGCATTGGGCGTAGGACACGTCGGGAAGGACGCCGTCGAGTTCCACATGCGTTGGGTAGCCGCGCCGTGTCCTCGTCAAGGGAATGACGACGGGCGTCCCAAACTGGTTGACCTCAGAGGGAGAGATGACGAGGGCCGGTCGCCGGAACCCTGCTTCGTGCCCCTGGGGGTCGCCGAAGTCGCAGATCACGACCTCCCCTCGCCTCACCACAGGTCCTCCCAACTCTCGGTCGCGTCAAGACCATCTTTCAGCGTCGATTCGAGGATCGCGCGGTCTTCAGCAACGGGGGCCTTGGGCATTGTGCGCTCCATGCTCCGCCAGAACTCAGCCTCTTCAAGCTGGTCGAGCCCCTTCTCAACCACTGCAGCGAGCGTGGTCCCACCCTCTGTGGCGCGGGCTGCGAGGCGGCGGTGGAGCTCAACTGGCACCTTGATCGTCGTAGACGGCATACCGAGGAGTATACCGCGCGGGGTCTCATCGGGTCGACCGTCATCGCCACCCCTCTCGGCACTCACGCTGCTCGCCCCCACCTGCGAGCCAGCCTCCTGGTCCAGCCCCCCCAAACACACGCGCACGATGACGTCCCTCACCTCAGTCCCGCAGCCGACAGGCCCCTAGCGCCTAAGAACGTCGTCGTGTGAGCCAGTTGCGACGAAGAACGCCGAGTCGCCTGCCACTTCGGCCAGAGCCGCATCGAGAGCAGCAACGTCCCAGTGCTTCTTCGCGCAGCGCTTCCGGTCGCGGGCGAAGGATGGCGTGAAGTCAGTTCTCAACACTGTCGGCCTCCAACGCGGACATCATGTCGCGGAAGGAGGAGAACCGCGCGCCAGCTTCCTTGAGTGCGGCGGCCTCGCGCAGAGCTTGTCGGGTGGAATCGCTGAGAACGTCTTTACTGGATCCGACCGGATGGATCTCGACCCAGGGGCGCGAGTTCTTGAACACGGTGACAGTTGAGCCTGTACGCGCGACCTGGTCGGCGATGCGGGAAAACTGTGCGCGAGCGTCTGCGGCGGTGACGGTCATCGACATGGCTGGTCCTTTCGCGTAGATTGCAGCGGCAATGGTAGCGCAAATTGTCTCTTTGTTGCCCGCGCGCCAACCGGCCTTGCACCCCGCGCGGGACGACGCCGCGCGGCGGGGTTGCGGTGAGCAAGTGGAGAGGGGACAGTCTGGAGCGTCTTTCAGGGGCGTTCTGCTGGGTTTTCACATCCTCGCGGGGCGGTGTAACCGGGAGGACGCGCTCCCGCCCCAAGAGCAGGCGCACGATGACGTCCCTCACCTCAGTCCCGGAGGTCGGGTTTGCTTTCCCAATCAAGCCACAGCGAGGAGTTCGATCTCGGCGCCCACCGCTTGATAGGTTCCGACGGCGCGCTTATCCCGGGTCAGCAAGACCGCGCCGCTGTCCCGCGCGGCCAGACCGACCAGGGCATCATAGGAGGCCCCCCCTGCAACGCCCAGTTCGGCCAGCAGCCTGTGGACCTCGAGAGCGCGTTCCTGGGACAAGGCCAAGCACCCGGCGAACCGATCATCGATGAGTTCTACCGCCTCAGCAGGCGTGATGTGAGGACCGTACGACAACCGAGTCAACACCGAGTACGTCTCCACCAGCGAGTGCGCCGTCAAGTGCAGCGCCCGCAGTCCAACGAGCCGACGGACGGCATCATGCGCAGGGTGATGGCGATACAGAAGCGGGATGGCGGCCGAGGAGTCAACCGCCCACAGGAGGTCCGTCACTTCCGCCCCTCATCAATCAAGGCGTACATCTCGGCGTCGGTAAACACCTGATCGGTGTCCACCACCAAATGCCCGCCCTCGTCGCGGACCAACCGAGCCGATCGACCTTCAGGCACCAACGCCAGTCCCGCCCCATACGGCGTGATGTCGACCTTCACGCCAGGCGCAAGACCCAGCGTGTCCCGGTACCGCTTCGGAAGCATGACTCGTCCCGCAGGATCCACCGTGGCAATCATGGGAACAGTCTACCAATCGATTTACCAGAGGCGATCAGCGTCGACCCTCCTCATCCCAGGAGAGGCGCGAGCCCGCCGAACGCAGCCTCACGCGCACGATGACGCCCCTCACCCTCGAGCAACCTCTCGCTCAACCACTCGCCGCACCCATCGAGACACGCTCATGTGCTCGGCGGCCGCACGTTGGCGCACGAGATCACGCACCGATTGCGAGAGCGTGACCGTGACCTGTGGCGAGTGCGTCCCACCTCCGGAGAGAGATTTCCCGCCGGGGATCAGCCCCCCGGGCCCGCGCCGCTCGGCCCGCTCGGCGTAGTCGTCAACGACTGCGCTGGTGATCCGACGTCCATCGGGAAGGTGGAGTTCATCTTCGTGAGGATCAAACCGGAAGAACACGGCATCGGGGTCGGCAGCAGGGTTGGGAGTGGTTGTCATCGTCTCCTCCAATCCATCGGGAATGCGTGAATGATTATGAGTGCGTCGCCCTCGCGCGTTGTCAACGCTGCGAGTTCGACGTCGAGGCCGGTGGGAGAGGTGCCGATCCTCCACAGCAGTCCGTCCGCGTCAGCGCCAAGAAGGTCGCCATTGCGAGCGACGTGCATGATGTCGCCGTAGCTTATGACGTCGCTCCGTTTGAGGGCGCTGTCGGCGATTCCAAACCTCACCCCACGAGCATACCATGGATACTCGAAAAGAGGTCGCCCCGCTCCCCACGCCCGATGACGCCCCACCAATTCTCACGCAACGCGCAGTCGAAGAACCCCGACAGCGGTCTTGCACTGCACGTTTCGCGACACTGGGCGCGCCGGGGCGATCCCCCACCCCCGAACGCGCACGATGACGCCCCCCACCTCGATCCCGGAGCCTCGCGCCCGATGACGCCCCTTGGTCAATGCTCCCAGACCGAGGAAAGCGGGAGTGCCCAGAGCCGGTCGCCGAATGGCACGGATCGAACCCCGGTGTAAAGCACGACGCCAGTGACAAATCGCTCACCGAGTTTCTCTCGAAGATGCTCAAGTCCCCGGAAGTCTGCGCCGCCCACGCTCGACGCAGCTTTGACCTCCACTCCGACAACCTCGCGGCGCCGATCCTCGAGCACAATGTCGACTTCCCGGCCTCGGTTGTCGCGATAGTGGGAGAGCGATAGGCGCTTCGCCGACCACACCTGCTGCTTGGCAAGCTCGCCCAGAACAAACCCCTCGACCAGTCCACCCGTCAGTGTCGATGACACATCGCGTTCAAGCCCGTCAACATCAACACCCGCTAGGTGCGCGGCCAACCCGGTGTCGCCAACACACACCTTGGGAGTGGAGACCGCCCGATCAGCGACGTTGTTTGACCAGCCGGGAACCACACGAACCAGAAAGACCGCTCGCAGTGCCCGTAGGTAGCCCGGGATCGAGCGTTCCGGGATATCGGTTTCCCGCCCGATCCGAGCGGCAACGAACTCTCCTCCGTTGCGGCCCGCAATCAACGTCAACAAGGGCTCGAGCCGATCAGGATGAGCGATGCCAACGGCGTCAGTACTGTCGCGGGCCAATACCCGAGCTGCATAGTTCGCGAGCCAGCGATCACGAGAACTGGCGGATTGCGCATGTGCCTCCGGGAAGGCCGTGCTGGTGGCGATCTCCAGGTAGTCCCTGCGCAGGTACCCGGGATGGTCTGCGGGCGTTCCGGCCTGAGGGAGCGCCCAGACGAACGCTGCGAAGTCCTCCAATCGCCCGGCCAGTTCCCCACGACTCAACCCATCGAGCACAACAGTTTGCGCACGCCCGGCGAGCGACTCCTGCGCCCCGCGAAGCGCCAGCAGGTCCGCCGATCCTGTTACGAGAAACCGACCTGGTCGGCGATCAGCGTCGACCGCTGCCTTGAGGGCGAGGATCAGCGAGGGGACTCGCTGAATCTCGTCGATGGCCAGCATGCCCTGCGGGTACTGTGAAACGAACCCGTCCGGGTCGCGCTCGGCAGCATTGCGGTCGACGACGGTATCCAGGTTGATCACCCGCGCGTCGCGACCCTCGACAAGCTGCCCGATGAGCGTGCTTTTGCCCACCTGACGAGCACCGCTGATCACGGTGACCGGAGTGTCAGCCAGTGTCTCCTGGGCTAGCGCCGTCACGTTCCGGTAGAGCAGTCCCCTGGTCATGGCTTCGATCCTACCCCATCGTTGCGGATTCGCCGGGCTGCCGTTGCGGATTCGCCGGCTTCTCATCGCGGATTCGCCGGGGAGTAGGGGTCGCACACGGTCGCCCCGCACCGCACCCCCACAGCCCCCCCGTCCCGCACACGCGCACGATGACGTCCCCCA
>WQYN01000114.1 GCA_009781225.1 Micrococcales bacterium
CCGCACGCGCCCCTGCCCTCTGTCGGCCCACGCCTGATGGCACTCGACCTGGACCAGGCCCGCTTCCACTACGACGACTAACCGCCAACCCCAACCTCGACGCACGATGACGTCCCCCATGGGCGGTGAGATGGACGTTCTGGTGGTCCACCAGCAGGTGAACGCGGGGCTCCGATACCTGACCACCTCGGTTGTGAAGAAGAAAAACCCGCCAGGCCCGGAGGACGGCGGGGAGTAATACGTCAAAGCTACCACTACCCACTCCCGGAAGCCCGAAGGCCTCGACGAGACTCGACAGCCGCCCAGTCCACGAGTCGGTTCCTCACTCGGCCCCGCACCGGTCCGTCTCTGCGACGAGTTCCTCGGCGGTCAGGTGGGGTAGGACGTCCTCCGGTACGGAGCCGAAGCTGTCCTCTACTCTCTGGATGAGGCTCAGCTTGTCCTCAAAGGACAACACTTCGACCTGCCTCCACAGCGTCTCACTCACCATGTCGTCAAGTGAAGTTCGGCAAGAGCAGGCGCCTGCGATCACGCGTAGCCAAGTCTCTTCTCCCGCACACGCGCACGATGACGCCCCCCACCTTGACCCCGCACCACCTCCTCCCGCTCTCGGGTGGGACAGGCAGCCGGACGATTCGCCTTGTGGTCCCCGCACTCGACGGGCTCGCCGGTAGACTCGCACCATGGTTAGCGAGACTCTGTGGGCTCAAGTCGCGGCCCTGCCACCTGAGGACAAGGCTCAGCTTCTCGAAAGGGTCGAGGCATCACTCGACGCTCCTCCCGAGGAGGTTCTGCCTCGCCGGACTGACGAGGAGCTGCGCACTTTGATCGACCGTGACGAGGCTCTCATTGATGAAAACCCTTCACTTGCGGTCGGCACCCACGGCATGCTCTCCGAACTCATCGCGTCATTCTCGTGACAGTCCGCGTCGTCCAGTCCGCCACTTTCGACGCGGACGTCAGGAGGGTGGCCGATTGGTACCTGCGGGAAGCAGGAGTCGATGTGGCCAGGCGTTTCGCCGAGAACCTGGCGGCGGCAATCTCCGTTCTGGAGGCCTTTCCGCGCCTTCACCCGCACAGCATGCGGGTGGACGCCCGGCGAGTCCGGATCAACCGGTTCCCCTACCTGATCTGGTATCGCGTCCGCGCCGACGTTGTTACGCTCTACGCCCTGAGCCACGTGCGACGAGGTGACCCCGCGTCCTTCCTTCCTTGACAGGTCGTTGAGTCACCAACCCGCCCATTCCACGAGTCGCTTCCCCCGCAGCGGCCTCTTCTGCCGAGGCTTCGCCCACGACCTCCCGCCAGAGATCCCGAGGGTCTCCTGCGACACAACCAGGCCCTCAAGCTCCTGGTTCGCGACCGCCAGTGCGACGCGACGTCGACGTTCCCCCTCTGTCTGGTCCATGGGTCAGTCCTACTGGCCGGCCTCGCGGCACATCCACGAAGCGCAGCGTGCTCCCGCCTCCGCACTCCGAAACCCCGCCCGCCCGATGCCCATCGCGCACGATGACGTCCCTCACCCAACCCCGCACCGCACCCCCACAGCCCCCCCGTCCCGCACACGCGCCCGATGACGCCCCCCAGCCTCTCAATGTGCGCAGCACAGTGGTTCGACCCACACGGGTGCGGGTCATGGCAAGGACTCTTGCCTTGCCCACCCTGACCCCACAGCTACCCCCGCCGCTCCCGCCGCCTCGTCTGTGTGGCTGCCGCCGGTAAGCTTGGTGTTTGTCCGTAGCCTAAGAACAGAGGAGTCGAGTGCTTGCTGAGTGTCAAGGCTGAGAACCTCATCGCCGGTGGGGAGAGCCTGACCGTCGAGTTCAAGAGCCTGACCGGCGGCACGCTCGGCGACTCGTTGTTCGAGACGATCTCGGCGTTCTCCAACCGGTACGGCGGGCAAATTCTGATCGGCGTTGCAGACGATGGTGCCGTTGTCGGCGTCAGTCCCGCCGCGTCAGAGGGGCTGCGGCGGAACTTCGCCAACCGGATCAGTAACCCCCAGGTAGTGTTCCCGCCGCTGTACCTCGCGCTGGACGAAGTGCACGTCGGGGGGAAGCTGATCCTGGGCTTGTACGTGCCGCCGCATTCTCAGCCGGTCAGGTTTGGGTCGAGGGTGTTCGACCGCGCCGAGGATGGCGACGTCGACATCACAAGCAACCTGCATCTGTTGGAGGCGTTGTATCAGCGCAAGTCCAGCCAGTACACCGAGCGCAAGGTGTTCCCCTACGCCGATCTGACCGAACTGAGACTGGATGAGTTGATGCCGAAGGTGCGTCAGCGGGCGGTGAACAAACGAGGGGATCACCCGTGGGCCACGATGGAGGATTGGGACATCTTCAAAAGCGCCGGCCTTTGGGAACACAACCCGGTCAGTGGTGTAGAGGGTGTCAACATGGCCGGTGTGCTGCTGTTCGGCAGCGACCGACTGATCCAGTCGTGCGTGCCTGGCTATCTGATCGACTGCGTGTTGCGCCGGGAGAACCTGGACCGCTACGACGACCGGCTGATGATCCGCTGCAACCTGCTGGACGCGTTCGACCAGGCCATCGCCTTCATCGCCAAGCACACGCTGGATCGGTTCTTTGTGGTTGACGGGCGACGCACCGGAGTGCGCGACCACATCGCCTTCGAAGTCGTCTCTAACGTTCTGTCGCACCAAGAGTTCGCTTCATCCCGCCCCGCCCGGATCACTATCGAGGCCGATCGACTCGTGGCGGACAACTGGAACCGCCCTGTGCGGGCCGGGCGCATAGACCCGCGCGACTTCAGTCCGGACCCAAAGAACCCGCTGATCGCTGGATTCTTTGTCAACGCCGGACTGGCCGACACCCTCGGCTCCGGGGTGCGGAACTTGTACAAGTACACGCCCATCTACTCCGGCCAAGACCCAGAGCTGATTGACGGCGACGTGTTCACCACGATAATCCCGCTGACTCGCTCTAGCACTCCAGATGTCCCTACAGATGTCCCCACAGATGTCCCCACAGATGTCCCCACAGATGTCCCCACAGATGTCCCTACAGATGTCCCCACAGGCTTCCCCTCGGTTCTCACAGGGTCCGAGCAGAAGGTTCTGACGGTACTGGGTGCCCACGGTTCGGTCCCGGCGCGTGAACTAGCTCTGGAGACCGGGTTGAGCGATAAGCAGGTGAAACGCATTCTGATGGGGCTGAGAGAGTCCGGGATCATCACACGGGAAGGTTCAACCCGCTACGGGCGTTGGGTAGTGCTGGACACGATAATCCCGCTGACTCGCTCCAGCACTCCAGATGTCCCCACAGATGTCCCCACAGATGTCCCCACAGGCTTCCCCTCGGTTCTCACAGGGTCCGAGCAGAAGGTTCTGGCGGCACTGGGTGCCCACGGTTCGGTCCCGGCGCGTGAACTAGCTCTGGAGACGGGGCTGAGCGATAAGCAGGTGAAACGCATTCTGATGGGGCTGAGAGAGTCCGGGATCATCACACGGGAAGGTTCAACCCGCTACGGGCGTTGGGTAGTGCTGAAGTAGGACCCAGCCGCCAGTGCGACGCGACGTCGACGTTCCCCCTCTGTCTGGTCCATGGGTCAGTCCTACTGGCCGGCCTCGCGGCACATCCACGAAGCGCAGCGTGCTCCCGCTTCCGCACTCCGAAACCCCGCCCGCCCGATGCCCATCGCGCACGATGACGCCCCTCACCTCGATCCCGCGCCGCACCCCCACACCCCACAGCCCCTCCGTCCCGCACACGCCCACGCACACGCCCACGATGACGCCCCCCACCCAACCTCCGCGCCCGCCCGCGGAGGACTCACCCAGTAGAGACGCTCCGTGCGAGAGTTCAGGTGTGAGCGAGTTCGCGTTCGATCAGGCGGCGGGTCCAGCGTGAGACGCTCATTGCCTCGGCTTTGGCGCGTCGCTGGACCTCGGCGTTGACCGCTTCGGGGAGTGTGACCTGCAGGCGCGGCGAGTGGCGGCCGGTCCCGGACAGCGACTTTCCGCCGGGCTCGGAGTCGGGACCGCCAGCAAATCCCGTAACACGTGATGTAGACTTCCAACAAAACGGGAAGTCTTGATGCGCGACTCGAGGAGGAACGGATGCGACCGCCGGGTGCCTACACACCGAGACTGGTGGACGGTGTCGTTGCAGCTTCGCTTCGCACGTTCGGCGCGGTGTTGATCGAGGGGCCGAAGTGGTCTGGGAAGACCTGGACGGGCATGACGCACGCCCAGTCGGCGGTTTGGGTGGCTGATCCAACCGGCGACTACCTCACCCGCCGGATCGCGAAGTCTGATCCCATGTCGCTGCTGGTAGGGGACAAACCGGTTCTGATCGACGAATGGCAGGATGCGCCGGGGTTGTGGGACGCGGTCCGCCTGGCGGTTGACCGTTCGCCGGGCCCCGGCCAGTACCTGTTGACAGGTTCGGCCACGCCGCGCGACGGTGTGGTCTCGCACTCGGGAACCGGGCGGATTGGGCGCGTGTCGATGTGGCCCATGACGCTCTTCGAGGCAGGCGTTTCAGGCGGCGAAGTATCGTTGGCGAGCCTGCTGGATGGTGAGGTGCCCTCGGCGGTCGCAGGGCGGTGGAACCAGACGACGCTCATCGCCACGCTTCTGCGTGGTGGCTGGCCCGGCTCGTTGGGCAAGCCTGTGGAGGAAGCGGCGGGAGTGTGTACTAGTTACGTGCGATCCGTCGCCTTCGCCGATGCCCTAGTGGTCGATGGCGTGCAGCGCGACCCTTCGCGACTGGTGGCGTTGATCAGCTCGCTTTCGCGGAACACCGCGACCTTGGTCGCGAACACGACCTTGGCCCGCGACATGGCCGCGACCGGCAGCCAGGGCGCATCCACGAAGACGATCGCTGGCTACCTCGACGTGCTGCGCCGGCTGCATGTGCTGCAAGAAATCCCGGCCTGGGCGCCGGCGTTGCGCTCCCCGGTGCGCCTGCGGCAAAGCCCCAAACGGATGCTGTGCGACCCGTCCTTGGCGGCGGCCGGCATGCGTGCAACACAAGCGAGCCTTCAGGCTGATCGCAAGATGCTGGGCCTGCTGTTCGAGAACTTGTGCCTTCGGGATCTCTCGGTGTACGCGCAGGCGATGTCCGCGGGCGTCTTCCACTATCGGGACGAGTCAGAGCTCGAGGTGGACGCCATTGTAGAGATGGCCGACGGTCGCTGGTTCGCAGTCGAGGCGAAGCTGAGCCGCGACCAGGAGAATGCGGCTGCGCGCTCGCTTCTCGCGCTGGCCAAGAAGATGGTCGAGGGCGGCGAGCGGCCACCGGCCGCCCTAATCGTGCTGGTCGGGCTTGACGGCTTTGCACATCGTCGCGAGGACGGCGTGTTCGTCGTGCCGATCGACATGCTGGGGCCGTGATTCCCGCAGTGTCCTGGGCGACTCACGGCAAGAGGACAGCGTGACTCCTGACCAGCGAAAACTCGGGCGCGACCCCGCGACCGGGGGGATGATCCTCGCCCGCGATGGTTGCTTTGGTCCCCACGTCACGGAATTGATGACGGACGATGGCGGCACGCGCCTCGCCGATCAGTCGCGAGGCAGCCTCGAACAGGCCATCATCTCCCAGGGCCTCGGCCTGCGGAGGCGAAGTCAGGTCAGTCACGCTTCCTCCCCGGCCCCCTGAGAGAACACAGATTCCTGCTACGTGTAGCAGGAATCTGACCGCAGGCTGTGGCGTGGTGCCTCGGGGCGCTGGCGACCGACATTGCTCAGTCTCCTCTCTCTGTCCAAACTAGCCAGGATCCTACCCGCCGACACGGACATCCTTGGAGGAGCTGACGTCTCCTTGTCTCCTTCAACCGGGGGACCGTTGGGCGGCGGCGCGGAAGAGGAAGGGGTGGAGTGGTCGGCTGCGCAGTCGCCAGACTCCATCGAAGCCACGGTGCGGTAATCGATGCCGGCGAGGCCATGGGCCTGTTGGAGGACACGCGACTCGGCGAGAACTCGGGAGCCGGCCGGGCGACGGTCGCTGGTTCGCAGTCGAGGCGAAGCTGAGCCGCGACCAGGAGAATGCGGCTGCGCGCTCGCTTCTCGCGCTGGCCAAGAAGATGGTCGAGGGCGGCGAGCGTCCACCGGCCGCCCTCATCGTGCTGGTCGGGCTGGACGGCTTCGCACATCGCCGCGAGGACGGCGTGTTCGTCGTGCCGATCGACATGCTGGGGCCGTGATTCCCGCCGTTGCTGGAACTACAGACGTCCCCTAAGGCTTCCCCTCGGTTCTCACAGAGTCCGAGCAAAAGGCATCCCTCACCCCGGCAACGCGGGGGAGGACCCGCTCCCGCCTCCGCACCCTCGAACCTCCGCCAACCCCAACCCCGACGCACGATGACGTGGAGTCCAAGGCCCCTCACCCCTCGTAGTGGTAGCGGGCCTGCAGGATGTGGAGGTCGTCGCCGACCATGCGGTACACGAGGCGGTGTTCCTCGTCGATGCGGCGTGACCAGGCTTTGACGTGGCGCAGCTGTTCGGGTTTTCCGATGCCGGTGTGGGGATCGCCGCGCATGATGTCGTCGATGAGCCGGTTGACTCGTCGAAGCAAGGCGCGGTCGGTCGACTGCCAGTGGCGGTAGTCCTCGAATGCCTGGGGTGAGAGAACGATGTTCACGCGCGGTCCAGCTCGATGACGATCCCCTCGCCGCGTCGCAGGGCTGCATCGGCTTCCATCAGGCGCCGTGCGTTGGCAGGAGAACGCAGGAGGTAGGCGGTCTCCACGAGGGCGTCGTAGTCGTCCTCGGCCAGCAGGACTGCGTTGCCCCTGCGTGACGTGATGTGGACCGGCGCCCGGTCGTCGTTGACGGCCTCAATAAGGGGGAACAGGCGTTGGCGTGCCTCGGTCGCAGTGACGGTCACGATTGCTCCTTCCGAATGACAGTACACAGAGTGTACATGTTCCCGTACGACATTCCCAACCCACACCCCCAGACCGCTAGCCCGTGTTGCACAGTGCGTTGCAAAGTGTTATGCTGCCCGTATGAGTCAACTCGTCGTTCGCACAGAGGCTGAGGTCGAACGTGCGCTCACGCACCTGACAGAGCTCACCGGCCAAAGCCGCTCCGAGGCGGTTCGAAACGCGATCCGCGCTGCCGAGCGCGAGGCGGTCCTTTCCCGCGCGCAGCAGCAGGCTGACGAGCTGAGAAACGACCCCCAGGACCGCGCCGAGACGCTCGCGATCCTCGCCGAGATGGAGTCAGCCGATGCGTGGTGACATCTACCGCCTACGCGACAAAGACACCGAAGGGCACGAGCAGCGCGGCCCACGCTACGGCGTCGAAGTCCAGTCCGACCGCATCCGCCTATCCACACTCCTGGTGGCACCAACATCGACCAGCGTCCGCCCCAGTGACCTACGCCCGCGAATCATCATGAACGGCACCACCACCTACGTGCTGGTCGAGCAAACACGGGCCGTCAACCCCGAAACCAGGCTCGGCGATTTCGCCGGACACCTAGACCACGACGAGCTAGCCGCCGTGGACCAAGCCCTCCGACTAGTCCTCGGCCTGTACTAGCCATCCCCGCTCCCGCCTCGTGGCCAGCGATGATGCTCCGCCGGGAGCATCGAAACCTTTCTGCAAGTGCACTGGAAGTCGGCAGTTTTGCAGAAAGGTCTGAGTGCATCAGTCATGCTTGTCAGCAAGCGTCCACACGGGTTCGGGCCGGGGGGCCGGGGGTTTGAGTGGGGGCAGCGAGTGCGAGGAATCCGACAATCCAACGCCTGTGACAGCGATCCCAATTGTCGGATTCCTCGCACTCGGCGGAAGGGGAGTGGGGGGTGGAGCCCTCCTGGGGGGAAACCTTCCCTTCCTCCCCTTCGCAATCGTCACAGATGCTGGTTTGAGTGGCCTACCTCTGATCCTCAGTCTCTATTTGCCCTGGTCGTAGGCCTGACCGTCGCGGAGGTCATCTGCCAGGTGCACGAGAACCAGCATCCGTGACGATTGCCCGGGGGGTGACGACCTGCGTTTGTGCCTTCTGCCCCGGGGGGAGGGTGGGGGGTGGCTGGGTGGTGGGTGGGGGGTGCCCGTACCGAAGTGGCCTTTGC
>WQYN01000115.1 GCA_009781225.1 Micrococcales bacterium
GCGGACATGTCCTTTGCAAGGCACACCCGAAGACGGCCAGTCGTTTAGTGAGTCACACCCACGAAGACCAGGGCCAACGCCATCCTGCCAGCCAGCCACAGACCAGCCACCCCCATTAGAGTCATTTCGGCACATCCTGGGTAGACAGCGCTCTCTGGGCGAGGGCGTATGCCCTGGTCACAAGGCTGCTGAACAACCGGGGGAAGCCCGTGGCGTACCGAACTGACCTCTGCCTGGACCTAACTGACCTTTGCCCGGGGGGAGGGGGAATGACACGGATGTGATTCATCGGGTGTAGGGTGGGTTGCGCAGTGGTTCGGTCGCCCGGCTGGGGCGACCGGCGCAAGAGGGAATCCGGTGCGAATCCGGAACTGCCCCGCAGCGGTCAGTGGGAACGACCGCCGTCAAGAAGCACTGGGAGCGATCCTGGGAAGCGACGGCCAGTAGGACTGGTTCGGCGAGAGCCGACCAAAGGCCCACGAGTCCGAAGACCTGCCCCTGCCGTTCCGCGCCGCGGAACGTACGGCCACGCAGCCTCGTGGGAGGGCTGACATCGGATGTCCGGTGGCCTCCCCGGTTCCAGGCTCGTGAGTCGGCCCGAGTCTCAACCGAGGGGAAGACATGAGCATCACCACCACTCCTGGCCACGTCATCAAGCGATCAGGGGCGACCGCGGACTTCGACGTGGGCCGCATCGAGTCGGCGATCGCGCGGGCCGGGGCTGCGACCGGCGAGATCACGGGAGCCGAAGCCCATCTGTTGGCCCGGCAGGTCAGCTTCCGCCTGGGACGTCGCGGGACCGCACCGCATGTCGAGGAGATCCAGGACGCCGTGGAGCGCCACCTCATCGACTCGGGGTATGTGACGACCGCACGGGCCTTCATCGTCTATCGCGAGCAACACAGTCGCCTGCGCAGCGATCGGCATGTGCTGGTGGACGTCACCGACTCGATGAACGAGTACCTGGACAGGACCGACTGGCGCATCAACGCCAACGCCAACCAGGGCTACTCCCTGGGGGGCCTCATTCTCAACACAGCCGGGAAGATCACGGCGAACTACTGGCTGTCCCACATCTACCCTCCGGAGGTCGGCCGCGCCCACCGCGAGGGGGACTTCCACATCCACGACCTCGACATGCTCTCGGGCTACTGCGCGGGATGGTCGCTGCGGACCCTGCTGCTTGAAGGGCTCAACGGGGTGGCGGGGAAGATCGACGCTCGCCCGCCGCGGCATTTGTCTTCGGCCGTGGGGCAGATCGTCAACTTCCTGGGGTGCCTGCAAAACGAGTGGGCGGGGGCCCAGGCGTTCAGCTCCTTTGACACGTACATGGCGCCTTTTGTCCGGGCGGATGGATTGAGCTACGGCCAGGTGCGCCAGTGCATCCAGGAGCTGATCTTCAACCTCAACGTGCCGTCGCGCTGGGGGACTCAAACGCCGTTCACAAACCTGACCTTCGACTGGACCTGCCCCGAGGACCTACGGGATGAGATTCCCGTCATCGCAGGTCAGGAGATGGATTTCACCTACGGCGATCTGGCCCCCGAGATGGAGATGATCAACCGCGCATACATCGAGGTCATGACGGCCGGGGACGCATCAGGGCGCGTCTTCACCTTCCCCATTCCGACCTACAACATCACCCCCGACTTCGACTGGGATTCCCCCAACGCCGAGCTCTTGTTCGAGATGACAGCGAAGTATGGCCTGCCCTACTTCCAGAACTTCCTCAACTCGGACTTGACGCCGGGCATGGTCCGTTCGATGTGCTGCCGTCTCCAGCTGGACCTGCGGGAGCTGCTCAAACGCGGGAACGGGCTGTTCGGCTCGGCCGAGCAGACGGGGTCGCTCGGCGTTGTCACGATCAACCTAGCGCGGCTGGGCTTTGTCCACGCCGGGGACGAGCCGGGTCTGCTTCTGGCGCTCGACCGCCTCCTCCAGCTCGCCCGCGACTCCCTGGAGATCAAGCGCAAGGTGGTCCAGCGCTACATCGACGAGGGCCTGTTCCCCTACACCCGGCGCTACCTAAGCACCCTGCGCAATCACTTCTCGACCATCGGTGTCAACGGCGCCAATGAGATGGTCCGCAATTTCACTGCGGACGATGACGACATCACCACCGCGCGAGGCCACGCCTTGGTCTTGAGGGTGCTTGGGCATGTGAGGTCCCGGATGGTGGAGTTCCAGGAGGCGACGGGCCACCTGTACAACCTGGAAGCAACCCCGGCGGAAGGGACGAGCTATCGGTTCGCCAAGGAGGATCGGGCGCGGCTCCCGGGGATTCTCCAGGCGGGGACTGATTCCCATCCGTATTACACGAACTCCTCGCAGCTGCCTGTGGGGTTCACGGATGATCCCTTCGAGGCTTTGGAGCGACAGGAGGAGTTGCAGCGTCAGTACACAGGCGGGACCGTTCTTCACCTGTACATGTCCGAGCGGGTGTCCAGCGCTGCGGCCTGTCGGGAGTTGGTGAGGCGGTCGCTGACTCGGTTCTCGCTGCCGTATCTGACGGTCACTCCGACGTTTTCTATTTGCCCGTCGCATGGGTATCTGTCCGGGGAGCATGCGACCTGTCCTACTTGTGCTGTGGAGCGACCGGAGGCAGAGGCTACGGAGTGCGAGGTTTGGACGCGGGTCATGGGGTACTTCCGGCCGGTGTCCTCGTTCAACGTGGGCAAGCGGGGGGAGCATGCTGAGCGGGTGTCTTTTGAGGAAGCGCGGGTGCCTGCCCTGGTGGGAGCGGGGTGAGTACCACCCTGGTCATCGCTGGGCTGGTCCGGATGTCCACCTGCGACTGGCCCGGCCGCCTGGTGGCCACGGTCTTCACCCAGGGGTGCCCGTGGCGTTGCACCTACTGCCACAACCTCGGACTTCTGGATCCGACGGTGGTCGGAGCGATGACGTGGTCTGATGTGAGGGGGTTCCTGGAGCGACGGGTCGGCCTTCTGGATGGGGTGGTGTTTTCTGGAGGGGAACCCACCCGACAGGCTGCCCTGGGAGCTGCGCTTCGTGAGGTGCGCGACCTGGGGTTTTCCACCGGTCTGCACACGAGCGGGGCTTACCCCCGGAGGCTGGCCGAGGTCATCGACTCGCTCGACTGGGTGGGGCTTGATATCAAGGCGATCCCCGCGGAATACCCCCAGGTCACGGGAGCCCTGAACAGTGCCGATAGGGCCTTTGCCTCCCTAGGCGTCGTTGTCGCTTCCGGTGTGGCGCACGAGGTGCGGATAACTGTGGACCCGACCATCCACAGGGAAACCTCCATCTACGCCTTGGTGGAGCTGCTGGTTGAGAAGGGCGCGGCCGCCATCGTCCTCCAAGAAGCCCGCCCAGAAGGAACGAGCCCGGCCTACACCAAAGCCCTAGCAGCCAGACACCTGCGAGACGTCCTAGCCTCCCCACCCCCCGGCGCCACAGCAAGGCCCTCCCCCTAGCTGCGCCGAGTGCGAGGAATTCGACAACTCGTGGGCTGTGACAGCGATCCAAGTTGTCGGATTCCTCGCACTCGCTGAGGCGGGGCTCACCGAGATCGACCTGACGGCGACTCATCCGTCCCGGAGAACACCACCAAGAGGCCCCACCCGGCCCCTCAGTGACCGTCACCACGTCCGTCGCGACACCTGGACCATGCTCCTGCTACAGTATGAGCATGCCAGTTCTTGAGAGACGCCTTCAGGTCCTCGTTGACCCCCATCAGTACCGTCGCCTCGAAGACGCGGCGAGCGCGTCAAATCGATCGGTCGCGTCCATCGTGCGTGAGGCCATTGATGCCCTCGTTCGGGATGACGCAGCCGCGCGGAGGGCGGCGGCAGAAAGGATCCTCGCGCGACCAACCCAGCTCGATCCCGAGCCGGACTGGAGTGAGACGAAGGCAGCGCTTGAGGAGGACCTGGAGAGGGCGTCCCTTGGTTTGTGAACGGGTCTTCATGGACACCTCGGTCTTCCTCTTTGCCGTGGGAGGGCCGCATCCGTTGCAGGCGCCCTGTCGCAGGCTTTTCGATGCGGCTGCGGTGGGTGACGTTGAGCTTCACGTGAGTGTTGAAGCACTTCAAGAGGCTCTTTTTCACCGCATGCGACGCCGGGATGCGCGGGCCGACGCGGTCGCCGTGGTGCGCGATCTGGCGGATTTGGCCGTGACACATCCTCTTGACGACGCGATCATGGCTCGGACCTTCGAGCTTGTCTTGACGACACCTCTTCGCGGGCGCGACGCCGTCCATGCCGCGACGGCGCTTGTGGCCGGGTTTTCGAGCATTGCCACTGGTGACGCCGACTTTTCCTCGATTCCCGGACTACAGGCTCTGCGCCCGAGATCCGATGAAGACTGGTGGTTGATGAGCAGCGCCTAAAGGTCTCATCCGTCGGGGCATCGCCGTGAGTCTCCCACACGGCCCCTCAGACCTGAGGCTGGGCCGACCAGGCGAGTTATGACGAACTTGTTTTCGAGCTTGGTCGCCAAAACATGTATGGCATAACTTGGGCCGCGCCTCTGGGAGCCGAACTGCCGGCCTTGTCGCGTCCCACCCACCCGAAGCTCGAGCTGTTTCCGCAGCTCAAGGCCATCGAGATCTCGTCCACCGGGTGCCGCCAAGAGCTGACTAGAGCCACCGCGCACGCCCACCCCCACGAGTTATGACAAACTTGTTTCGCCTCTGCGGGCGCACGAGAAGTTTGTCATAACTCCCATCGCGCGCCCTCGACCACAAGAAATCATGACGGCGGCCCCCCTAAGGCTGGGGAGTGCTCTCGGTCGCGGACTTCGCGTTCTGTCCTGTCAGAGCGCTCCCTCGTCCTGAGACGCCACTGGTGTGTAGTACGCGCCACGTCGCTCACCGTGACGCTCAAGACGACCGGACTCCACCAGGCGAGCAAGGAACACGGTGACCTCCGCGCGATCCATGCCGACCTGTTCGCGAAGGTCTTGATTTGTGAGCCGTCCTTGCTTCCACGCCAGCGCCATGATCTGGTCCAGCGTCTCCTTGCCGTTGAGAGGGCGAGGGCGCATAGACGCGATGGAGGGATCGAGGCGATAGGCCGCTCCGCCTCTGGATCCGTATTGCTCCAGGAAGCCGGCGGACCTGAGCCTTTGGAGCGATGCGCGAGCATGGGTGGAATCTGCGCCGAGAACCTTGCGTGCCCTGGTGTTGGTGAGGACCTCGCCGCGCGCCGCGTGGACCAGAAGGAGGCGGTCCCTGGGCTCGAGAGAGCCTGCACGTTCGAGCTCACCGAGCCAGGCACGTTCTTCAGGAGTAATCGTGCTGCCCAGCGTGAGCGTGACGTCGACATGATCAGCGTCGGCCTCAAAGTGAGGTCGGTCGAGCAGGGCTTCGTCCATGGCGTCCTGCATCATGTCAATCCCCATCCCTGCGTCTTCGGCAAGGTTGAAAGCCCTCAGGAGTCGGATGACTGCGGAGTTGCGTGCAGCGCTTTGGTGTCTGAGGTTGGCGACCGTGACGGGTTCGGGGAGGCCGCCGGGCGAGCGAATGCTGACGTGGTCTGGGTGAATCTCAACACGGATCGCTTCACGGTTCTTCTCGTAGGCGCGGTGCGCGACCGCGTTGGCCAGAGCCTCGCGGATGACTCTTTCAGGGAGCCGAGGAAGCTCGTGGCGGTACAGACCCGCAACCACCACGTCCGATCCGAGTTCTTCGACCAGAGCACGCGTTGCGTCAGTCACCTGTTCGTGGACCGGGCCGGCAAACTCCTTCCTATCGACGTACATGGCGCTGCCCGCTCGGAAGCGGAAGACTTCGACGTAGCTCTTTCCCAAGACGTCAGCCGGTCGTCGTGTCAGAAACAGGACTCCCGCCACGGTCAACAACCCGCCTCGACCCGGATCGACCAGGCCGATCTCAACAAGACGCTCAGTAGCCTGGGAGGCCTCCCACTGGTGAACCTTGCAGATTCCCTGGACCAACGCAGGATCGGCAGCAGCAAGTGGGGTTTTCGACATCGGTGTCGACTCGAAGCCCGAGGTCGCCCGATCCATGACCAGGCGGGTGAGATCGTCGCCATAGAGGGCCGTGTTCATTGCGCCACGTCGCACGAGTACTCGCCCGTCGGAGAGCTGGGCGAATCCCTCGCGTCGCTTGTCGACGGAGAGCACGAGGACTCCACGGGTCTCGACCGTCAGGGCATGGAGGGCGTACCGACCTGAGTTGCGAACGTCGCCGACTAGGCGGTGGACCTTGGCCTGAGTCTCCCCGCCGGTGTCCACCCCCTTGACCTCACCCTTGTTGTCCACTCCGAGGAGGATGACGCCGCCGTCGGTGTTGGAGAACGCGACCACCGCCTCGGCGATCTTGCCCGCAGGGAACCCCTGCTTGAACTCGATGTGGTCACCTTCTGACGGGAACTGCTCGGCAAAGGCCTCGTGGCTCGCGAACACCGAGACACCGTCTGGACCACGCTCGTGGAACACCGGATATGACAAGACTGCGTTCCTCCTCGCGCCGGCCGAGTCGATGAGTTATGACAAACTTCTTCCTACGCTCAGTCGGCGAGACAAGTATGTCATAAATGACCCTGAGGGCAAAGCGCCACCGATCTTGCCGCCTCACCCCTGTCACCTGGGCAAACCAAATGGTTCGCATCAAGCGAGGCACCGGACCACACCCAGCCGACGTGTTATGACAGACTTGTTTCCGCGCCCCGGCGGCACCGCAACTTTGTCATAACTCCCCTCGCGCACCCTCGCCCCCGCGCGTCGACCCTCTGCTGCCCCGCCCCCACCCGGCCACCTCCTCAACCCAACCCCATTAGGATTAGCAACCGCGCGCCATCGTCCGCAAACCCCGGCGCACGAGCAACGCACACCGACCACACCCACCCACCAGGAGGCAGGCGACCGCCATGGCCTACCCGCTCCATCGGCCCGAGAACGGGGTCGACAACTCGCCGTCCTTCCCTGCCTTGGAGCGCGAGACGCTCGCGTATTGGCAAGATGACGGCACGTTCCGCGCCTCGGTCGCCGCTCGCCCCGCCGGGCGCGACGGGGAAAACGAGTTCGTCTTCTACGACGGCCCGCCCTTCGCCAACGGCCTGCCGCACTACGGGCACCTCCTGACCGGCTACGTGAAAGACCTGGTCCCACGCTTCCAGACGATGCGCGGGCGGCGGGTGGAGCGGCGGTTCGGCTGGGATTGCCATGGGCTGCCGGCCGAGTTGGAGGCCGAGCGCGAGCTGGGAATCCACGACAAGTCGGAGATCGAGGAGATGGGGCTCGAGCCGTTCAACGCTGCCTGTCGCGCCTCGGTCCTCCAGTACACCGACGCCTGGGAAGAGTACGTGACGCGCCAGGCCCGCTGGGTCGATTTTGACAACGATTACAAGACCCTTGACCTCGACTACATGGAGTCGGTCATGTGGGCCTTCAAGACCCTGTGGGACAAGGGTTTGATCTACGAAGGTCACCGAGTGCTGTGGTACTGCTTCCGCTGTGGGACACCGCTGGCGGCGTCCGAGACCAAGATGGACGAGGCCTACCGCGACCGCCAAGACCCCGCTGTCACCGTGGGGTTCGCGCTGGAAAACGGCCTCACCGCCCTCGCCTGGACCACCACCCCCTGGACCCTGCCCTCTAACCTCGCGCTCGCCGTCCACCCCGACATCGATTACGTCGTGGTAGAACCGCGGACGATGGCGGACACTCGCCTTCTCATCGCCGAAGCCCGAATCCCGGCGTACGTCAAGCAGCTCGGCGAGGACCCACCGATCACGGCGCGCTTCAAGGGCAGCGACCTGGTCGGCCTTTCCTACACCCCCCTCTTCGACTTTTTCGCAGGTCACGAGGGTGCTTTCCGCATCCTCGCCGCCGACTACGTGACGACCGAGGACGGGACGGGGATTGTCCACATGGCCCCCGCCTTCGGTGAGGATGACAAGGCCACGACCGACGCTGCGGGCATCGCTCTCGTGAATCCGGTCGATGGCGCAGGTCGCTTCGATGCCACCGTCCCGCCTTTTGAGGGACTCCAGGTATTCGA
>WQYN01000116.1 GCA_009781225.1 Micrococcales bacterium
CAGCGCGTACTCTGGGGCGCCGCGCAGTGCGTTGTTGGTGTCGGGATGTTTATCCCAGGCGACGTTGTGTCGGACTCCCTTGAACACGTCGCCACCCGCCTCCATGTGCGCCTCGATGACCGGCGCCGCCTCAGCTCCCAGATACATGTTGACATGCCCGACCATGCCTTCGATGATCCCGTCCCCACGTTGGGTCATCGCCCACTCGGTTTCACCTACAGGAGCCATGTCCTGGGGACCCTCGGTGCGGTAGCTGGAGCTGCAATCGATGAACACGGTCGCAATGATGTTGTGCCCGGCCGTTGTGTCCCTCACCAGATCGGTTCGCTGATAATGGCCGTCCGGCGACATGTGGTGGTGCGCGTCGATGATCGGGAGCTCCGGCTCGAGCGCAGCTTCGGCAGGTACCTGGGCGGCAGACATCAGTTCCTTTCGGTTCTGAAGGGGTAGAGCGGCAGTCCAGGGCTGAACCAATCGAATTGTTCGACCGCTCCGGCGCGCGCGTCACAACCGATCAGGACGCAATCCTCGTTGACAGCGATGTTGGTAAACCCATGGCCGTCATGGCCGACCTCGGTGACGTCGAGCTGCTTGCCTTCCATGGACCACGTCTCGATCGTGCCCCCACCAGGCAGGGACATGATGACATTCCCGTCGAGGTCGAAATCGAAGCCGTCGCCAGACGCGTTCGCGAATGTGATGAAGGGATCGGGGGTCCCGAGGCGACCATTGGTTAACGGGAAGCGCACCAACCGGCGGTTCGAGGAGTCCACGACGAGCAGCATGTCGGGGTCCAGGCCGAACCCGATCCCGTTGGGGTACCAATCGAGCTGCGCCAGGATCTCCGTCTCGCCGCTTTCCACATCGACGCTCCAGAGGCGACCGTTGTGCCGGTTCATGGGCCTCGTCGGGTCCGTCACGTAGAGCAGTCCGTCCGGACCGAAGCACAGGTCGTTGGGGGAAACAGGGTCCTGGGTCACCCAGCTGACGGTGCCTCCGTCAGGCTCGACAACCTGCACGCCGCCGGTGATGTCGCGCAAACGGCTCGCGTACGGTGGCACCCCGCGCCCATTCTGAGCGACGTAGATCCTTCCGTCGGCACCCTCGGCGGCGCCGTTCGGACCTCCGCCCGTCTCAGCGAAGACGGTGACGTCGTCTCCACTGATTCGATAAAGCCTCCCCGTGTTGCACGAGGTGACGACGTAGTCGCCGCGTTGGCGAATCACGGGACCTTCAGTAAAACCGATCCCCTCCGCTATCCGCCTCCCCTTACGGTCGCTCACCATCGCTCCTCTCGTGATTCATCGTTATCCGTTCGACTCATCCGCCACGACCTCGCAGCCACCAAGCGTTTCTCAGACAGTCGTGCGGATGCCGCTCTGCCCCTCTTCCACGGCAGCCGAGACAGCCGATTGTGCGAGCGACTTACGCAAGAGGCGTCGTCGCAGATAATCGAGCGTCCCGTTCAGCGACAACGCCACGATGAGGATGATCCCATCTACGATCTGAACGGCGTAGATCGAGACGTTGGCATCGGTGAGGAGCTGGGCAATGAGGAACAGCACAGCCCCACCGAGCGCCCCGCCGAACAGGCCGCCCTTCCCGCCGTGCAGGCTGATCCCCCCGAGGGCGACCGCGGTGATCCCACTGATCGTGTATTGCGCCCCGATCGTGCCGTCTCCGGACTGAATGAGGGCGGCGAGCATGAGGCCCGCGATGCAGGCGATCGCTCCCGTGAGAGCGTAGGACGAAAGACGGACCGCCTTGACGTTCACCCCAGCGGTGTAGGCGGCACGCTCATCACCACCTACGACGAGGATGTTGCGAAACAGAGCGGTCCTCGACAGTGCCAACCAAACGATGGCGAACCCCGCCACCACGAACCACTGGCCGGGAATTGGGCCGTAAGACTGGGAGAGGCGAACCAGCCAACCCGGGATTGTGCCGCCTTGCTCAGGCAAAACGGCGGTGCCGAGTCCCTCGTAGAAAAGGTACATGCCAAGCGTCGCGATGATTGGTGGGAGGCGTACGTAGACGATGAAAAACCCGTTGATCGTGCCCGACAGCAGGCCGAACGCGACGACGAGGGGAATCACAAGTTCCGGAGCTGTGATCCCGGACGGAAGCAGGACCGTCGATACGAAAATCGTCATGAACCCGGCGAGGGTTCCGATCGAGAGATCGAAGCCGCCCTGCAGCACCGGAAGCGTGAAGGCCATGCCGATGAACAGGTACGGGACCAGCACTCCAGAAGCGGTTGCCCAGTCGGCCCTGCCGGCGAACGCCGGCTGAACGAGAAGGTTCACCACGAACAGGACGACGCAGAGGCCTACCGGGACCGAGGCATAGGCGTGCCGGTCGGACAGTCGTCGAAGGGCAGCTCGCTGGGAGCTGACGAAGTCGTTAGGCAGGACGGCCAGCTCACTCATGACTCTTCCTCAGGGTTCTGGCCGAACATCGCGGCGACGATCTTGCCGTTGGTCGCCTCGGCGGTCGGGAGCAGGGCCTGCATGCTTCCCTCGTGAATCACGGCGATTCGATCCGTGAGCACCAGCAACTCGCCAATCTCGGTGGACAGGAACACGAGCGCCATCCCTTCGGCGGCCAAGCTGCGGAAGAACTGGTACAGCTCCTCCTTCGTGTTCGCATCGACGCCTCGGAGTGGGTCGTTCAAGACCAGGACCGTGGGGTGCATCGACGTCCACCGTCCCAGTAGGACCTTCTGCTGGTTACCTCCACTCAGCGTGCTCACCGGTTGGTTCGGCGAACCGACCAAGCGCGTGTACTCGGCGTACTCCTGGTATCTCTTCCGTGCGGCCCCTCGCTTCAAGATTCCGAAGCGGTTGAGCTCCCCCCAGGAGGCAATGGCGAAATTGTCGAAGACAGATTGGCTTGCGAACAGGCCCTCTTGCCGCCGGTCACGCGGCACGTAGCGGACACCTCGCCGATTCGCGTCACGGTAGCTACTAATCTCGTGGTCCCGACCCGCATCATCGACGACGATGACCCGTCCGCCCCGCGGGCGGCTGAGGCCGCAAAGGGCCTCCACGAGTTCCACTTGGCCCTGCCCCTCAAGTCCGGCAATACCGAGTATCTCGCCCCTCTTGAGCTCGATGGACATCGGCTGGCTGCTCGCTCGCAGCGTAACGTCGCTGACCCGCAGGACGGGCTCGCCCGATCGCGCCGGTCGTTGGGCCAGAGCGGACGGCGCCGACCGCACTTCGCCGGAACCACCGTTGGTCTCTTCCATCAGAGCTGCGGCTTGTTCGCGTCCAGACATGTGCTGAAGCACGTCCGAGTACGACGACTCCGCGACGTCGACCGTCGCGACGGTCGTGCCGTTGCGCAGAACGGTGATGCGCTGAGCGAGGTCGAAGACCTCGTCCATCCGGTGGGAGGTGAAGAGGACCGATTTGCCCTCCGAGCTCGCGTCACGGAGATAGGCAAAGAGGCGGTCGCGGCGGTGTGCGTCGAGCGCCGAGGTGCCCTCGTCGAGGATGAGCACCTGCCACGGGCGTACGATCGCGCGCGCGACGGTGACTAACTGGCGCTCCGCCAGTGAGAGGGTCCACATCGGGCGGTCGATGTCAAGGCCCGGGAGCCCGAGCTGGTCGAGGGCGAGGTGGGCTCCCGAGATCTCCTGACTCTTGCTCCGTTGATGCCGGATGAGCCCGTCCGTTCCGAAGAAGATGTTGTCGCGGACGCTCATCTCCGGCGTGATGAGCGTTTCCTGATAGACGGTGGAGATCCCGGCGTGTTGGGCGGCGTACGGACTCGCGAAGCGGGCTCTCGAGCCCTGGAACATGAACTCACCACCGTCGGGCCGGATGACCCCACTGAGGATCTTGATGAGGGTGCTCTTGCCGGAGCCGTTCTCCCCGGCCAGAGCATGGATCTCGCCGCGCCGGAGGGTCAAGGTCGCCGAGTCCAGGGCTCGTGTCTCGCCGAACGAGCGCGCCATGTCTCGAACTGCAAGCTGGGTGTCGATTGCAGCTTGATCAGCTGCGTAAGCCTCGGGCGGTCTCTTGGAGATAGGCATCCGCGCTCAGATTCTGGTGGAGATGTCGCTCTGGCGGCCGTAGATCGTTGCGAGCAGCACGATGGCTATGCCGAGGAACATCTCTTGAGCTGAGACGCCGAAGTTGACTCCGACGAGCAGAGTGGTGAGCTCTGCAACGATAAGTGCACCGATGACGGTCCTCGTGTAGCTGCCGCCTCCGCCCAGCAGGGACGTTCCCCCGATCACGACGGCGGTGATCGTCTCGAAGAAATAGGGTTGCCCGACGTTCGCATCGGGAAGGCCGCTGTAGCCGGCGAAGAACACGCCCACGAGAGACGCGCAGAGCGCCGAGATGGTGAACACGACGATCAAGACCCAGGTCGAGCGAACTCCGGCGAGCTTCGCTGCGAGGGGATTGGCACCATTGGCGAAACCTTCACGTCCTATCCGGGTGAAACGCAGGAAGGAGATCGCGAGGGCGGCCAGGATCACCCACGCGACGATGATGCCCGGCAACGGTATGAACCAGGTGTGGCCGATCGGCGACACCGTGGTCTTCAGCCACGCTGGGACTTTGCCTTGCGTGAAGCCGTGGCTGCCTGCGAGGGCGATACCCTGAATGACGAAACCGGTGCCGAGCGTCGTGATCAGGGCCGGGACCCGAAGAAGTATGGGCGCCATCGCGTTGATCACACCGATGACGACGGACAACCCGATCAGCACGAGAAAGATCGTGGCTAGGGACCAGCCATCCGCGTACTTCTGGGTGATCAGGATCTCGGCGAGCCCGATGACGGAAGGGATGGACAGGTCCACGCCACCGGTGATGATTGTCAACGTCTGGCCAAGCGAAGCCAGACCCAGGAGGCTCGCGAGAATCAGAAGGGAGACGACGCTCGACTTGCTGAGGAACCCGCTGAGCGTCAGGACCATAAGGAGGAACATCACCGGGACCATCAGGTACGGAAGCGTTTGCACGCTGATGACCCGGGAGAGTGCCGACCTGCCGTACAGACGCCGTACGGCAGGGCCACTGGCGATGTCTGTCATAAGGTCCTTTCGGGGTCAGGCCCAGGACTCTGCCCCGTGGTGGTGCGGACGGGCGGCTTACTTGTTGTAGGTCGGAATCGGGAGTCCCGCGACCGGGGTGCCACCCGTGAGGAACTGAGGAAGATAGGTCTTCAGAGCCGGAACGGCAGGTGCCGGCGAGGCAAAGCAGGCGCTGCTCTCCGTCATCGAAGAGGTGTACCACTGGTTGAACGTGGCCTTCGTCGGCCCGGGGATCGGATACACGATCGTGTCGAGCTTCGGCTTTTGCCCGTTCAACATTGCCTTCAGCACATAGAAGTCCGCGTAGACCCCCGGCCCGGGGGCCTGATCAGCAAGGTAGCCGACAAGACCGGGGTGGTCCTTGTCGAAAGCCAGCTCCTGACAGTCGCTTTCCTGCAGTGACACCTTCGCGAGAGGACGTCCGGCCGAGGTCAAGGCCTGTTCCGCTGCGACACCCATCGCGCCTTGGTCCATGATGCCGTCCACCTTCGTCGGATGGGTGGAGAGCCACTGTGCGGTAGCTGTCGATGCGACCGAGGCCGTCCAGTCGCCCGGAATCTGACCGACGACGTGGATCCCCGGGTGCTTCTTGAAGACGGCGAAGTTAGCCGCCGTCGCCGTCTCGGCATCGGCGATGCCAGGTACGCCCTGCTCGATGATCACGTTGCCCTTGTTGTGCATGATCTGCGCCAAACCCTTGGCCAGGTTGTACTGGGTCTGGTAGACGGCAAACTGCAGATCGACGTCATAGTTGCAGTTCTCCGAACCGGAGAACACCAGGATCCCCTTGTTATACGCGTTCTTCAGGAGAGGACAGAACGCGGTGGTGGAGATAGACGAGCCGGCAAAGATGACGTTACATCCGTCCTGGACTTCGCTCTGGAACTGTGAGATGGCCGTAGCGGTCGAGTTGTTCGAGTTGAGGAACGTGAACCCCGGCTTTGCCCAACCGGCCTTCGCCGCCGCCTTGACTTCGTTCGCCATGGCCACCTCGTTCTCCTGTTGGAAGGTATTGCCGAGGTAGAACGTGGTCGCACAGATCTTGACGCGGCCAGCCGGAGGCTTCCAGTTAGCGTACGCGCTCGGGTAGATGTTGACCCATTGCTGGTAGTCCTGATAGTTGATTCGAGCAGCCTTCGGTACGATGCTGAGGCCCGCCAACTTCTGAAGATTGGCCGCATTCGTGGGCGCGGCGGAAGCCTGAAGCCCAGAGAAAATGACCAAACCGAGCATGACCGCGAGGATGATCGGGAGCCGGGCCGCAAAGGAGCGGTTCCGAGGACGACGGCGAGCCGACGGATCTATAGCAAGGCGTTCCATGCGCGTTCCCCCCCGGGCACGTAATCCCCCTTGGGCACGTGGCTTTGCCCAAAGTGTATACACGCTTGTGGCTCGGGCTGTCAAGCGGGTGCGCGTGGGGGAAGCCTCATGGAATCGGCGTAGAACCCGGACGGCCGTGGTCAGCGACGCCCGAATAGGTCCAACCAATATCGACACCGAAACCGGGTAGGCCTTCGAGTCGAGCACGTCCGCCTGTGACGAGTGTGACCGCCTGCTCAACGACGTGATAGCCGTGACCCGGCGAGGCCTGGTTGATCAGCATCGCCCCAGCGCGTGCCACGTGAAGAACCGCTGCATCAACGGCAGCGTCGACGTCATGAGCGAGACATGCGGCCAAGATGGCCGCATGGTCCCAATTGAGGACCTCACCCCCGACAGGGATCCTTCTTTCCCAGTACATCTGGCTGATGAACGCGCTCTCCTCCGCGGACCGTTTGATCAACCCGTTGAGCGCTTCGTGGTGGTAACCCTCGTGGAGCGAGTGGAACCGGCGATCCACGGTCTTCCAAAGCTCGCCATCCTGCAGCTCCGCAGCCCGGAGCAGAGCTTCGTACTCGGTCTTCATCTGTACGAGGCTGTCCTTGGTGAGCTTCCTCACAGTCAGGGACGTCGCGAGTGCAACACGGAAAATTCGCTCCGCGTAGATGGTCTCGACCTTGTCGGCGGAGAAGAACGGCACACGCGCCCTGTGGTTCGGCTCGGCGACGATGACCCCTTCCTCCTGAAGCATCCGCATCGCCTCACGGAGAGGAGTGCGGCTCACGCCGAGTTCGAGGGCGAGGTGAGCCTGGTTAAGGATCGCACCTGGGGAGATGGCCCCAGTGCCTATCTGCGCGCGCAACCGATCTCGGATCTCGGCGACCGACAACTTGGTGGTCGCTGAGGACACAGCTTCGCCGTCGCCTTGCTCGGGCATCACTGGTAAAAGCTAGCTCAGTCGCTTCGGTAAATCGTCAGCGACAGAACTGGATGGCCACAGACCCGGGAATGCCCGACGACGAAGACCTCCACCAGTGCCCGGCACGACTGCCTGGCACGACTGACCAACGATCCCGGATGCGGTCGTCCCTCGAAGGTACGACCCCGAGCCTGCCTTCGGAGGCATCCGCACGCCGCGCCACACGGCCGCGCCCTGCGAGTCCTACCAGGGCGGTACTTCTATTGCGGCTCGTGGGCGGAGATCGTCGACCGGGCCGACGTCGAAACCAGCAATTTCAGACCAACGCCGACCACCGATGGACAGTGATAGTTGCGCAGGTCAGGACCTAAGTCGACCTTCGGCCTCGTGTCCCCCGAAGGGGTGTTCACCCTTTCGAGACCGTCCGATTCGGCTGCTCTCGGATCCCTCAAGCAACCAGACTGGCTGAGTATCGGGAATCAGACTTGTCACACTGCCCGTCCACGGACTCAAGATCTAGGATTCGCGGGGCGCGGAGCAGACCGCTGAGATCCGTCGACGAAGGGGGAGAGGGTGGTGGGTTCACTAGATGG
>WQYN01000117.1 GCA_009781225.1 Micrococcales bacterium
CGGGATCCTGGCCTGCCTGCGTGACAGTGCCCCGGCCCTGGAAATCGCGCGATTCCTCACAAGAGCCTCCATCCGGTTCCGATACCAGGGCTGGTCTCGCCAAGCCTGGGAAGCAGCTGCTCTGGCCCTTGATGTGAGTCGTCGCCTCATGGCCGAGGAGCCTGGTCCTCCCGTGCCCAGCGCCCCCCAGGCGCTCGTGGCGCTCTCGGGACGATTCTCCGGGCTCGAGGACTCGGCTAAGGCGTTCGAAGCCGCGAGCGTCGCTCACACTCTTTCGCGTCGGCTGCTCGGTGCACGCCCCGATGCGATGAGTCCGAGCCTGCTCAACGCGCTCGTCAGTCTCTCGTCACGCTTCCTGGCGTTGGGTGACGCCCAGGAAGCCGTCGCGGCCGCCGATGACGCGCTAGGGGCGATCACCACGCTCGTGGAGGTCCGCCCTCAAGGCTTTGGGCCGGGCCTGGTCGATGGGCTCGTCCGCCTCTCAGACCAGTTCTCGGTGCTGGGGGATCCGGACAAGGCCCGCCAGGTGGCCATCCTCGCCTTGGACGCCAGCCGCGCCCAGCTCGCCGCCCGCCCCGAGGAATATGGTCCCGACTGGGCGAACGGCCTCATCCACCTCTCCTCCCAGTTCTCCGCATTGGACGATGGCGAACGGGCACTTGAGGCGACCATTCTCGCCTTTGGCGTCTGCCGCAAGCTCGTGGAGATCCGTTCGGAGGTCTTCGGAGGGGGCCTGGCCGGTTGGCTTGTCGGACTGTCCGCCCGGTTCTCGGCGTTGGGGGATGAGAGGAGGGCCGTCGAGGCAGCGGCCCTGGCGTTGAACGTATGCCACGGGCTCGTGATGAGGGGGCCGCAGGTCTTTGAAACCTCCTTGGCCGACGGGCTTATGCAGCTCTCTGCCCGGTTCTCGGCGCTGAGGCATGACAAGCTCGCCTCTCGGGCCGCGACGAACTCCCTGCTGGTCTACCGCAGCCTTCGGGAAGGGCTGCCTGAGGCCCTGGGGACGAGCTTGGCCGGTGGGCTGCTTCAGCTGTCGGCGCGGTTTTCCGCGATCAAGGATCCGACGAATGGGTCGGTGGCCGCGGCCCTGGCCCTCGACGTTTACCGAGAGCTGCTGATCGTGCGAGGTGAGCCTCTGGGGCAGGGATCAGCAAAAAAGCTCATTCGCCTCTCAGCCCGGTTCTGGACCCTGGGGGACCACCGCAAGGCACGGGAGGCTTCCGATCTTGCGCTGGGCCTCTATGACGACCTACTCGATACGCGATCGCGGGCCCTGAAACCCAGCCAGTCGAACTGGCTCGTGGGCCTGTCGCGCCAGTTCTCGGCGCTCGGTGAGGGTGGGCGTGCTCTAGAGGCCGCCGCCCTTGCTCAGACCGTTTGCCGTCGCCTCGCAGAGGAACAGCCCGATGTCCCCGGCCTGATTTCTGCCCTGCGGAACCTTTCTGCCCGCTTCCGGGCGTTGGGGCACCCTGCGGAGCAGGCAGAAGTGGCGACCTGCGCCCAGAGCCTGGAGCGCAGTCAGACGCGGGCGCCGGGGTCGTGAGGGTTTTCTCGACGGTGAGGCATGCGCCAGACGAGGGTTCCGAGCCCCGCGAGTAGGAGCACGACAAGTCCCCGGGAGACGATCCAGTGGACCGTGATGTGCGTCACGGCCAGGAGCATGAGCCCTAGAAGTGCGACGCCCACCGCGGTCCAGGACAGGACCAGAAGCGGCTCGCTGGCCCCGATGGGTTCAGGTTCGGGAGGGATGTAGTGGTCCTCTTCCTCCGGGTCTGGTCCTTGAACCCAGTCCCGAGGTCCCTGCTGGTCAGCGTCAGGAGCCTGTTCCCACGCGTCGGTGACGCTGACGTTGTCGCGGTCGCCGCCACCCCAGCGGGGCTTGCCGTCGGCGTCCCAAGGGGAAGTTCCGCCATCGTCCGCAGGGGGAGTGGCGGGATCGTTTGCCATCTCGTGGGAGAGCTGGCCCGCTAACTCCTCCCACCTACGGGCAAACTCCTCCTCATCGGAGCGGCGTGGTCCGTTAGGGTTGTCCACACGCAGCACTCTAGAGTGCTAGGTGGTGCCCGCGCAGCCGCGACGGGCTGAAAGGAAGAAGCGCGCGTGCTCTACTGGATCGCGAAGGTGCTGTTTGGACCGGTGCTGCGCCTCATCTACCGGCCGTGGATCCGCGGCGCCGAGAACATCCCTGACGAGGGAGGGGCGATCCTCGCCTCGAACCACCTGGCCGTCATCGACTCCTTCTTCTTGCCGCTGCGGGTGCCGCGCAAGATCCGTTTCATCGGCAAGGCCGACTATGTCGAAGGCAAGGGCATCAAGGGTCGGCTCGTCGCAGGGTTCATGCGTGGGGTCGGGCTCATTCCCGTAGATCGGCGCGGCGGCAAGGCAGCGGAGGCGGCGCTGAGGACGGGCGCGAACGTGCTGGAAGAGGGGGGTCTGTTCGGGATCTACCCCGAGGGGACGCGCAGCCCGGACGGGCGGCTCTACCGCGGCAAGACGGGTGTTGCCCGCCTGGCGCTGGAGACAGGTGCCCCGGTCATTCCCATCGCGATGATCGCCACGAACATCGCCCAGCCGATCGGACAGCGAATCCCCAGCCCTCGGGTGCGCACGGGGATCATTGTCGGTGCGCCCATGGACTTCTCGGAGTTTGCCGAGCAGGCGGGCGACCGTGAGGTCCTGCGCCGCATCACCGACGAGATCATGTACGAGCTCATGCGCCTGTCCGGCCAGGACTACATCGACACCTACGCCCAGACGATGAAGGTCCGCCTCGCCCAGGGAATCCCTGCTCCCGACGGCGAGGACACCCCCACCGCTCCCGGCGGCCGTCCCCTGCCCGAACGTCCGGACTCTGACGCCGATTGATAGGGTCTTCACGGACTCGCGAGTAGAAGGGAAGGCTATGTCCGTCAAGCGCGTTGCCCTGTTGACTGCGGGAGGGTTCGCCCCCTGTTTGGCCGCGGCAATCTCAGGGTTGATCCAGCGATACACCGATCTTGCGCCCGAGGTCGAGATCATCGCCTACGAGCATGGGTATTGGGGTCTGCTCCAAGGCCGCTACCTCCACGTGGGGCCCGAGGCCCGAGCGGCGGCCGCGCGGCTCGACCAGTTCGGCGGAAGCCCAATCGGGAACTCCCGGGTCAAGCTCACAAACGTCAACGACCTCATCCGCCGGGGCTTGGTCGCCCCAGGGGAGGATCCCCTCGAGGTCGCGGCGAACCGCCTGAAGACCGACGGCGTCGACGTGCTCCACACGATCGGCGGCGACGACACGAACACCACCGCCGCTGACCTCGCCGCCTACCTCCACAAGCATGGCTACGAGCTCACGGTGGTCGGCCTTCCCAAGACGATCGACAACGACGTCATTCCCATTCGCCAGTCGCTGGGAGCATGGACGGCGGCAGAGCAAGCCTCGCTCTTCGCACAGAACATCATCGCGGAGCATCGCTCGAACCCGCGGATGTTGATCGTCCATGAGGTCATGGGACGGGGCTGCGGATGGCTCACGGCTGCCGCGGCCGCCCAGTATCGCACCTGGCTTGACCAGCAGAAATGGAACCCTGCCCTGGGGCTGACCCGCGAACGCTGGGACGTCCACGCCCTCTACATCCCCGAGATGGCCCTCGACCTCGACGCCGAGGCGGCGCGCCTGAAAGACCTGATGGACCGCATCGGCAACGTCAACATCTTCCTCTCCGAGGGAGCCGGCGTTCCGGAAATCGTCGCCGAGCTCGAAGCCGCTGGCCAGGAGGTCAAGCGGGATCCCTTCGGTCACGTCAAGCTCGACACGATCAACCCCGGCGCCTGGTTCGCGAGCCAGTTCGCCCACCGCCTCCAGGCTGAGAAGACCATGGTCCAGAAGTCCGGCTACTTCTCCCGCTCGGCCAAGGCGAACCAGCGCGACCTCCTGCTCATCCGCTCGATGACGGATCTCGCCGTGGATTGTGCCCTGCGGGGCGAGCCGGGCGTCATCGGCCATGATGAGGACGATGGCGGAAGGTTGCGTGCCATCGAATTCCCGCGGATCGCAGGGGGCAAGGCCTTCGATACCTCGGCGTCATGGTTTGGTGCCCTGATGACCGAGATTGACCAGCCTTGGCGCCCGGTCTAGGGCCGCGGCGATGAGCCTCGACGAGTATCGAACCCTGCCTGCCGGTCAACAGCCCACCTGGCCTGACGTTGGCGTCCTTGAGGCTGCCTGCACCGAGCTGAGGTCGCTGCCCCCGTTGGTCTTTGCCGGCGAGGCGGATCGACTGCGAACCCTCATGGCGCAGGCCGCGGCGGGCGAGGCCTTTGTCCTGATGGGCGGGGACTGCGCCGAGATGTTCGTTGACGCCTCGGCCGACAAGATCCGCAACAAGATCCGCACGATCCTCCAGATGGCGGTGGTCCTCACCCACGGCGCCTCCATGCCCATTGTCAAGATGGGGCGGATGGCCGGGCAATATGCCAAGCCTCGCTCTTCCGACGTGGAGACCCGGGAGGGTCTGACCCTGCCGGCCTACCGAGGCGATGCCGTCAACGCTCACGAGTTCACCCCCGAGGCGCGGCGTCCCGACCCCTGGCGCATGGTCGAGGCCTACCACCGCTCAGCAGCGACCTTGAACCTGGTCAGGGCCTTCACCATGGGTGGGTTCGCTGACCTCAGGCAAGTGGCCTCGTGGAACCGGGGGTTCATGGCGAACCCCGCCTATGCCCGTTACGAGGAGATGGCCGATGAAGTCGACCGGGCCGTGTCCTTCATGGCGGCCTGCGGGGCGGACTTTGAGGCGCTGAAGACCGTTGACCTCTTCTCCGCGCACGAGGCGCTCCTTCTCGACTACGAAAGGGCCCTGACTAGGATCGACTCGCGGTCAGGAAGGGCCTATGACTGCTCGGCCCACTTCCTGTGGGTGGGGGAGCGGACCCGCGAGGTCGACGGAGCCCATGTGAACCTGCTCTCGAAGGTGTCAAACCCGATTGGAGTGAAGATCGGGCCGCGGGTCACAGCGGAAGACGTGCTCGCCATCGTGCGCGCTTTGGATCCTGAAGGGGCACCGGGGCGACTGGCGCTCATCACGCGCATGGGGGCGGATCGTGTGCGCGAGGTGCTGCCGCCGCTCGTGGAGGCGGTGCGGGAGGCGGGGCGCGAACCCGTGTGGATCTGCGATCCGATGCATGGGAACACGATCTCGAGCGGCAGCTACAAGACACGGCGGTTCGAGACAATCATTGACGAGGTGCGGGGGTTCTTCGAGGTGCATCGGACGCTGGGCACGCATCCCGGCGGACTGCATGTGGAGCTGACGGGCGACGATGTCACCGAAGTGCTCGGCGGCAGCGAGACGATCGATGAACAGGGCCTGGCCCGCCGCTACGAAACCTCCGTGGACCCGCGACTCAACCACCAGCAGAGCCTAGAAGTTGCCTTCCAAGCTGCGGAAATGCTCCGAGCTTAGGTGACCAGCAGGGTGATGGTGTCGCCGCGGTAGGCGGTGGTGCCGGCCCGAGGTTCGGTGTCAGCGACCTGATTGAGCGTCGCAATGCCATCGGGGAGGATCACGCGCTGGGCGACACGGAAGCCTTGAGACTCGAGGGTCATGCGCGCGTCGTTAGGCGAGTAGCCGATGACGTTGGGGACCGTGATGGGCTGGCGACCCTTGGAGATGACGACCTTGACTTTGTCGCCTCGGTGGAGCGTCTTTCCGGCCTTGGGGGATTGGGAGAGGATCTGGCCGGAGGGCACCTCACCGGAGAACTCCTCGCCTGAGGAGCCGACGGTGAGGTCGAGCTTCTTGAGCTCCCTGCGCGCCTGCTTGATGGTCTTACCCGCGAGATTCGGCACCTTGACCGGCTCCGCGCCCTTGGAGACGGTCAGGACGATGGCGGCATTGTGGTCGACCGTTTCACCCGGCTTAAGGGAGACTTCGATGACAATGCCGGCCGCGGTGTCCGTGTCCCAGTCTGAGCTGACGTCGACGGGGCCGTCGTGGCCGGCGTCAGCGAGGGCGACTCGCGCGTCATACTCCTGGACTCGTAGGAGCTTTTCCGCGGGGGGAATGACGACCTGGCGCCGACCCAGGGAGACGGTGAGCTTGACGGTCGCGTCCCTGGCGACGATGTTGCCCGAAGGGGGGTTGGCGTAGATGACGATTCCTGCAGCTACGAGGTCGTCATAGGCGTCCTCGGAATCGGCCGTGAGGCCAAGGTCCTCGATGGCCTGGGTCGCCACCTCGCTCGTGGCTCCGATGAGGTCCTCGGGCACGGCGACGCGGGAGCCAGGTCCCGCCTTGGAGTACCAAAGGAACCCGCCCAGCACCGCCAAACTCAGGACGAGGAGAGCGATGACCGGTGCCACCCACCTGCGCTTCGGCTTGGGCTTGACGAGGGCGCGGGTGTCTCCTCGGTTTTCTCCCGGCCCGGTGCCGGCGGGCATGCCAGTCAGTTTCGGGGCGATGATGGGCGGGATGATGGGCGGGAGTGTCTCGGCGTCGCGGACGGAGGAGTGTCCGGCATCGGGCGCGGGTCGAACAGAGGCGGAGGGGGCGCCGCGTTCGGAAAGGGGGACGCGGGAGGTCGCACCGGTACGCGAGCTGGCGTCACGGGCGGCGATGTCGGGAGAAGAGGGATCGATCCGGGGCGCCACATCGGAGACGGCGAGCTGGTCGCGCAGCGGAGGGACGGGCATGGCGACATTGGGGACCCGGCCGGCGGTCGTGGCATCCAGGCCGTCGCGGACCTCGGTGATGAGGGCGTAGGCGGTGCCGGCGTCGCGCGGACGGTCAGCAGGATCCTTGGCCGTGAGTTTGCCAACGAGCGTGTCCAATGACTCTGGCAGCCAGGACACCCGCGAGGAGGGGATGGGGACGCGGGAGTGGACGTGCTGGAAGGCGATTTGGATGGCGGAGTCTCCCGTGAAGGGCTGCTCGCCCGTGAGAAGCTCAAAGAGCATGACTCCGATGGCGTAGACGTCGGCTCGGGCGTCGGCCTTTCCGTCGGCGACGAGCTCGGGTGGGAGGTAGGCGACCGTGCCGAGGACGACCCCTGAGGAGGCGGCGGTGACCTCGGTAAGGGCTCGCGCGAGGCCGAAGTCGGCGACCTTGACCTCGCCTTCGGGGCCGACCAGGACGTTTTCTGGCTTGAGGTCGCGGTGAATGATCTGCGAGCGATGAGCGGAGCCGACGGCGGCGGAGATCTGGGCGATGAGGTCCAGAGCCTTGCCGACGGGCGGGACGCCGCGCGTGGTCAGGACGGAGCGAAGGTTGGGTCCGTCGACCAGTTCCATGACGAGGTAGGGCGAGTCCCGCCACGTCCCGTGGTCGTAGATGGCGACGATGCCGGGGTGGATGAGGCTGGCCGCTGACCTTGCTTCGCGCCTGAATCGCGTGACGAAAGCTTCGGTGTCGGCGAGGTGAGGATGGAGCACCTTGAGGGCGACTGGGCGGTCAAGACGGAGGTCATCGGCTCGATACACCCCGGCCATGCCGCCGCGGGCGATCCGATCGACGACGCGGTACCGCCCGTCGACCAGTTGGCCGAGCATGGGATCGGATGATGGAGCCACGGACGGATTCTACGGCCCCCAGCCCCCTGAAAACCCCAAAACTGCCCATCAACGACACAGTTCTTCCAACGGTGCCATAGATATGCAGGTTGGAGGAGGGGGGTGGGGCGGGGCGGATCTGGGGTGGGGGTCGGGTGGGGGGAGTGGTGGGGTTCGGGTGATGGGGCCTGTTTGTGCAGGTCAGCTCTGTTTCGAGCCAGCGGGTCGGCTTGGCAGCGGGTTAGCTTGGCAGCGGGTCAGCTTGGCAGCGGGTTAGCGGCGGCGGGTGAGGGTGAGGCGGGCGAGGCGGCGGAG
>WQYN01000118.1 GCA_009781225.1 Micrococcales bacterium
CCCCCACCCCGGGAGATGACGGCAACGACTCAGGAGAAGGCCCCGCCCCCGGAAACCCAGCCCGCCCACCCACCCCCCCAGCTCCCGCAGTCCAGCCCGCCCTCCCCACCGCGCCCCAGCCCATCTCCCCTCAGAGATCTCCCGCCGCCCCCCAGCTCCCTCCCTTCCGCGAGTCAAGGAACCCGCTCCGCCGAGCCCACCCCCTAAAGCCCGGCCTAAGGCACCCCACCCGCCTCCGCGACCAGCCCCCATGACCGTGCGCCGCGCGATGGGGATTGAGACCGAGTACGGCATCACGACGCCCGATGCCCCGCACATGAGCCCTATGCTCGCCTCGACTCTGCTGGTCACGGCCTACCGGGACTCCGGGGTCGCGTGGGTTCCGTGGGACTACGAGTCGGAGGATCCGCTCCAGGACGCCCGCGGCTTCCATCTCGAGCGTGCCGCCGCAGACCCCTCCCTCCTGACCGACATCCCAACTCAGCTGGACGAGCCCATCCCAGGGGCCGCCATCGTCCATGGAAGAGGGCGACCGCGGTGGCCGCGAGGTAGTGGACCGACGGCGATTGCGCTGGCCAACGGGGCGCGACTCTACGTTGACCACGCCCATCCGGAGTTCTCGACACCGGAGGTCTCGAGCGCGCGCGAGGCGGCGCTCTGGGACGAGGCGGGGGTGTGGATCATGCGCGCCGCCGCCAGCGCCCTCGCCGAGACCACGGGAACGCGGGTCGGCCTCTACAAGAACAACACCGACGGCAAGGGCGCGAGCTACGGCACTCACGAAAACTACCTCGTTGACCGCGCCGTCCCGTTCGCCGACCTCGTCGCCTTCCTGACGCCCTACCTGGTCACGCGGCAAATCCTCACCGGCTCGGGCCGCGTGGGACTCGGCCAACGCAGCGGCGACCCAGGCTTCCAGCTCAGCCAGCGCGCCGACTTCATCGAGGCCGAGGTGGGCCTCGAGACCACGCTCCGCCGCCCGATCATCAACACCCGCGACGAGCCCCACTCCGACCCGAGACGATGGCGCCGCCTCCACGTGATCTGCGGCGACGCCACGACCATGCCCATCGCGACGTACCTGCGCCTGGGAATGGCCAGCCTTGTCCTAGCAGCGCTGGAGGCGGGCCTGGGGACCCCAAGCTTCCTAACCAAAGTGCGCCTAGCCGACCCCGTCGCCGCGTTTGCCCAGGTCAGCCGTGATCTCACCCTTCGCACACTTCTCTCTATGGACGATGGCGGACACCGCACCGCACTCGACATTCAGCGGGAGTACCTCGCCCTTGGCGAGCATGTGGTGGCCGAGGAAACCGGCGAAGTCGGCGAAGCGCGAGACGTGCTGGCTCAGTGGCGCCGCCTCCTCGACCAGGACCCGCGTGCCTGCCCCGCCGAGGTCGAGTGGGCGGCCAAGCTCCGCGTCCTCGATGGCCTGCGCAAACGCCTGGACACCGACTGGTCCGACCCCCGCCTCGCCGCCGCCGACATCCAGTGGACCGACCTCGACCCCGCCCGATCCCTCAGCGCCAAAGTCGCCGCCTCCACCAACGAACCCCTCTTCACCTCCGAGGAGATCGCCCACGCCATCGAAGTCCCTCCCGCCACCACGCGAGCCTGGACCCGCGGCCGCCTCATCGCCGCTGAGGCCCTCGCCGCCGCCTCCTGGGACACCCTCGTCACCCCCGCCCCCCGCGGTCGGCGCCCACACCGCCACCCAATCCCCGACCCACTGGTGTCCGATGGGTTGCCGGAAGCAGCGCAAGGGCGGCGCAGGTCGTAGACTCGGGGGCAACGAGCGAAAGGTTGGACATGGGACAGATTCAGCGCAGGCCACTTCCGCCGCGCGAGCCTGAGGATGAGGGCGCGGGCCACCAGCTCCTCCAGGCGCCGCAAGTCCGCGACCAGGCGCTCGACGCCCTGCTTGACGACATTGACACGGTTCTCGAGGTCAACGCTGAGGCGTTTGTCCGTGGCTTTGTCCAAAAGGGCGGCCAGTGACGTAGGACTATGCGGACGATGGCGGAAGGTTGCATCCGATGAGGGCCTCGGCTCGGCAGGTGGGCGGCTTGGGTGAGGCTGGGCTGACTGGGGCCTATCTCGCGCCCGGCTCCTCCTTCGCTGAGTTCCTTGCGCGCGAAGCCCCGCACCTTCTCCCCGGCTCGCGCATCGTCGGCACCGAAGGCGCGTCCCTCACCTCCGATGACGGCGCTGCCCCCTCAGCGACCACGGCCGTTGCCCTCACCTATCCCGGGGGAATCATCATGGCGGGGGACCGCCGAGCGACCGTGGGGACCACGATCGCCTCCCGCGACATCGAGAAGGTCTACCCCGCCGATGGGACCAGCGCCATCGCTGTCGCCGGGACCGCGGGGTTGGCAATCGAGCTCGTCCGGATGTTCCAGCTCGAACTCGAACACTACGAAAAGGTCGAGGGAACGGGGCTGTCCATCGCCGGCAAGGCCAATCGCCTCGCCACCCTCGTCCGCTCGCACCTGGCCTTGGCCCTGCGAGGACTTGCGGTCGTTCCGCTCTACGGCGGGTATGACACAGAGCGGAAGCAGGGTCGCATCTTCTCCTACGACGTGACCGGCGGGCGCTATGAAGAGCGCGAATACCACGCCGTCGGCTCCGGTGCCGTCTTCGCGCGCGGATCGCTGAAGAAGCTCTGGAATCCCCAACTCACCTCCGATCAGGCCGCCCGCACCGCCGTCACGGCCCTCATAGACGCGGCGGACGATGACGCAGCGACCGCAGGCCCTGATGTTGGCCGGGCCATATGGCCAGTCGTCGCACGAGTGGACGAAAGCGGATATCGACGATTGCCGGATGAGGAACTGGCCGCCATCGTCCATGAAATCTATGAGGGGGCGACTCGGTGAGTATTCCGTATTATGTGCCTCCTGAACTCCTGATTAAGGACCGGTCGGACTTTGCGCGGAGCGGGGTCGCCAAGGGCAAGCCGGTGGTGATTGCCTCGGTGCGCGAGGGCATTGTCTTGGTGACGGAGAATCCGTCGGCGTCACTACGCAAGATTTCGGAGATCTACGACCGGATCGCATTTGCCGGGGTGGGTCGGTACAACGAGTTCGAGGCGCTGCGGGTCGCCGGGATTCGCTATGCGGATTTGCGGGGGTATGCCTACGACAGGGCTGACGTGACGGCGCGGTCGGTGGCGGCGGCCTACGCCCAAACGCTGGGTGCCGTGTTCACGGGTGAGCCGAAGCCGCTCGAGGTGGAACTCGCGGTCGCGGAGGTGGGGGAGAGGCCGGCGGAGGACCAGTTTTTCCGGATCTCCTTCGACGGGTCGGTGGCGCAGATCACGGGGCTGCTCGTCATCGGCGGCGGGGCGGAGGACTTGACGGCGAGGCTGCGCGAGGAGCTGCCGACGGCGCCACGGCTTTCTGACGTGCTTGTTCGCGTTGTGGGGAAGGATGGAGGGGGCTGGGAGGCGGCGGTGCTTCGGCGTGGGGCCGAGCGTCGGGCTTTCGCGCGGCTGTCGGAATCCGAGCTCAAGGCGGCGGTGTCTTCGCGCAGGCGCAAGGGGTCAGCGTGACAGAACCACGTGCGGCAACGACGGCGCCTACCTCCACCCGTGGGAGCCTGAGAAGTCGGCGTGAGCACCGTAGGCGGCGCGAGACACCCCGGCAGCGCGAGCCGGCACCGGATCCGATCGAGCCGTCGCGTCCCGACCCTCCTGACCCAGGGCGCATATTCGGACTCGAGACGGAATACGGGCTGGCCTGGGCCGATGGGCCCGTGGGGGCCGAGCAGGCGGCGCGTGAGCTCTTCGTTGACGTGGTCGCGTGGGGGCGGTCCACCAATGTGTTCCTTCCCAATGGGTCGCGGTTGTATCTCGACGTGGGGTCGCACCCGGAGTACGCGACGGCGGAATGCTCGAATACCTCTCAGTTGATTGCCCAGGACCGGGCGGGCGAGCGGATTCTGGCGGGGCATGCGCAGGCCGCGACGCAGCGGCTGAATGCCGGGGGGGTTCCTGGGCGGATGCACCTGCTGAAGAACAACGTTGACTCAGCTGGGAATTCCTATGGGTCTCATGAGAACTATTTGGTGCGGCGGCAGGTTGATGTCGCTGAGCTGCATCGAGTGAGCATCCCGTTTCTTGTGGCGCGCCAGCTATTGGCGGGGGCGGGGCATATCCTCTCGACGCCGCGCGGGGCGTCCTTTGTGGTCTCTCAGAGGGCTGACCACATGTGGGAGTCGGTGTCGTCGGCGACGACGCGGTCGCGGCCCATGATCAACACGCGCGATGAGGCCCATGCTGACCCGGCGCGCTACCGACGGCTCCATGTCATTGTTGGCGATTCGTCGATGTGTGAGGCGACGACGCGGTTCAAGTTTGGGTCGATGGATTTGTTGTTGAGGGCTTTTGAGGCGGGGGCGCGGCTGCCTTTGCTTGACCTTGCCGACCCGACGCGTGCTATTCGTGAGATCTCGCGGGATGTCGGAGCTGTGGTGGTGACCTCGGAAGGGGTGCGGTTGACGGGGGCGGACATTCTCGAAATCTACCTTGACGCGATCGTCTGCTATCTGTTCCGGGAGGGGGATCCGACCTCGACGGACACGGCGGTTTTGGACCTGTGGCGGCGTGGGATTGACGCGGTGCGCTCAGGGGACCTGGGGCTGATCGAGACCGAGGTCGACTGGGTGATCAAGAAGCGGGTTCTCGAGCGGTACTGCGAGCGTGAACGCACGGATCTGCTTGACCCGAGGGTGACGCGACTGGAGCTGGCCTACCACGACATAGGAGATGAGGGGCTGTTTTCGAAGCTGGAGGCGAGTGGGCAGGCGAGTACCGTCATCGTCCAACCGGAGATTGTGGAGGCGATGGAAACGCCACCTTCGACGACGCGGGCGACGCTGCGCGGGCGCTTCATCGACGCGGCGCGGGCGGCGGGGCGGACCTACACCGTGGACTGGGTCCATCTCAAGCTGGGCGAGCCGGGCGGGCGGACGCTTGCTTTGCTTGATCCGTTTGCCACGCGCGACGAGCGGGTGGATGAGTTGATCGCATCGCTCGGCGAGTCGGGTGGTGAGCCTGGCGGCGAGTCGGGCGGCGAGTCGGGTGGCGAGTCGGGCGGAGGGGAGATGGTCGTGTGAGTGGCGTGGTGCGGGTGATTCCCTGCTTGGACGTTGATGCTGGTCGCGTGGTGAAAGGCGTGAACTTCGCGAACCTGCGCGATGCCGGCGACCCCTGCGAGCTGGCGCGGCTGTACTGCGAGCAGGGGGCGGACGAGATCACCTTCCTGGACATCACAGCGACGACGTCGGGGCGCGAGACTCTGGTGGACATGGTGCGCCGGACGGCTTCGGTGGTGAGCGTGCCGCTGGCGGTGGGGGGAGGGGTGCGATCGGTTGCGGATGCTGAGCGGCTGTTGGCGGCGGGGGCGGCCAAGGTGGGGGTCAACACGGCGGCGGTGTTGCGGCCTGCGTTGATCTCGGAGATCGCGGATGCGTTTGGGCCGTCCGTTGTGGTGCTGGCGTTGGATGCGCGGGGGATTGGGGGTTTTGCCTCGGGATTCGAGGTGGTGACCCATGGGGGTCGTGAGGGAGCGGGGATCGATGCGGTGGAGTGGGCTCAGCGAGGGGCTGCCCTCGGGGCGGGGGAGATTCTGCTTACGTCGTTGGATGCGGATGGGATGACCACCGGGTTCGATGTCGCGCAGATTGGCGCGGTGAGCTCGGCGGTGTCTGTGCCGGTGACGGCTTCTGGCGGAGCGGGAAAGGTGTCGGACTTCGTGGCGGCCGTGGAAGCAGGGGCGTCGGCGGTTCTGGCAGCGTCGGTCTTCCACTTTGGTGTGTTGACGGTAGGGGCGGTCAAGGAGGCTTTGGTCAAGGCGGGGTACAAGGTGCTGTAGCGCGGGCTGGGGGTGCTGGGGGTGCGCGGTTTCGTGGCGCCTCGTGGTGGAGGTGCGTGGCTGCAAGGCATGCGGCGCGAGCGGCTCCGCATGGCCCTTCATAATACGGTGGGGTGTGGATAACATGGTCTTGATTGCGGGCGTTAATGGCCGACAACGATGACCCTCGGGGCGTGTCCGTGGTCCGTGATACGGTGGGCTCCCCGCCAGTCTTGGCAACGCGGCATCGGCGATGGCCTGGCCTGTTGTAGTCTTGTTGAGGAGAGGCGAGGCGGCGAGCAGGCTGGGTGGGGCGGGGCAGTGGGGCAGGGTGGGGATTTGCGTTAATGCTCCGACGTGTGTATGATAGGAAGCATGCTGGAACCACGCCGAAGCAGTCTAGGGCTCGACACTGACGTCGAGCGGGACGGCCACGCGCAGGCGGCGGCACCTGCCGGGGTGGGGTTTGTGGGGTTGGAGATGACGGACCTAGATGCTGGGGCGTTGGTGGAGACCGCTCGTGCTGCCGGGCCTGGTGTGGTCTCGTTTGAGTTGGCTCTTGAGGCGTTCAACCGGGATTTGTCTGGGGAGCAGATCTTGGGGTTGGAAGTGGTCTTGGAACTGTTGGGGTCACGGATCAGTGGGATGCAAGCTCAACTGGCGGCCCGCCTGTTGGACTGTGCCCAGGTTCAAGGGCCAAGGCATGCGGCTCACGAGTTGGCTGGGGTCCTCCACAAAACCGTGTACGCGACCAAGACGATGGTGCAGGTCGGTGAGTTGGCTTCTCGACGTGCAGACTTCACCGCAGCGTTGGACCGTGGACTGGTGGACGCGACTAAGGCTGGGTTGGTGGCACGCAGTGTTGACCATGTGGACCAGGCTTTTGACCAGGCTGAGGTTGATGGTCAGGTCCGCGGCATCGCAGCCCAACTGTTGGGACGCCACCGTGACCAAGCAGTCGGTGAGGTCGTCTCGGTGGGGGTGGCTTCGAGCCGGCAGCACACTCACCGTCAGGTTTCCCGCGACCTGGAACTAGCCACCGCCCAGATTGATCCTGAAGGGTGGACTGCCGCCCACCGCCGTGCCTACCACGGGAGGTATGTTTCCCTAGACCACTTAGAGCACGGCATGGGAGTGCTACGCATGGTCGGCGCCTACCCTGAGGTCCGTCAAGTCTTCGACCACCTAACCGACACCTGCGAACGTGACCCCTCAGCTGAGAGTAAGACCCGGGACAACGCCCGCTACGACCTAGCTGTTGCCGCCCTGCTGACCCCTAGTTTCCCCACCTTGATCCGCCCCGAACCCTACCAATGCCCCACCTGCCAGGCCCACCGCAACCACGACGCTGAGCATGGGCCCGACGAGGCCGAGTTCACCCCACGGTGCACACCTGCCAACACCACCCCCACCGCCCCCGGCGCCACCCAAACCACCGCCACGTCGTGTCCACCTTGTGACCAGGCCACCGGTCTGTTTTCCCCCACTGCAAGGCTGGCCATCGACCAGTCCCCCAAACCAGGTGCCAGCTTCTGCCCACCACCCAAACCCCGGATGTACATCACCATCGACTACGCCACCCTGCTCGGCCTTAACGACGACCCCGCCCTGATCCTCGGCACCGGACCCATCGCAGCCCACGCCGCACGAGAACTCGCCACCAACTCCACCTGGAAACTCCTAATCACCGACCCCACCACCAGGCGACTAATCACCCTCGGAGACAAAACCCACCCCCCCGGAACCACATGGGAAGTCGCCGACCCGCCAGACCCACCAGCCACCAACCACCCACCACCAACCCTGCCCCCCCCGGTCCCCCCCCCCACCCCATGGCCCTCGGGAAACCCCGCCCCCCACCCCCACCAG
>WQYN01000119.1 GCA_009781225.1 Micrococcales bacterium
CGGTACGCCGGCCGCACCGCCAGAACAGCCCCTAGCGGGCGTCTTCTGCGGCTTTGACTACTTGCTCTAGCCAGGACTCCCTGGCGGCTAGGTTCTCCTTGAGGGAGGCGATCTTCTTCTTGTCGCCTTCCGCTTCGGCGGCCGCGATCTGCTCCTTGAGGGCTTCGATGGCGGCTTCCAGCTGGGAAGCTGCTCCCTCGGCACGGATGCGGGTCTGGGGGTTGGACTTCCGCCAGGCGGACTCCTCGGCGGCGCGGATCTTCTCCTCGACGGCCTTCATTCGGGCGTCTACCTCGGCCATCTTCTCCCGGGGGACGTGGCCGGCGGCATCCCAGCGGTCCTGGAGCCGACGAATCGCCGTCTTCGAGCCTGCGAGATCCTTGGCCGGGTCGAGAGCTTCCGCCTCGGCGATGATCGCCATCTTGAGGTCGAGGTTGCCCTTGAGTTCGGCATCGGAGGCGGCGAAGTGCGAGTCGCGGGCCTCGAAGAACGCGGTCCGGGCGCCGTTAAAGCGCTCCCAGAGTGCGTCATCGTCCTTGCGACCGGCCCGGCCGGACTCGCGCCACCGCATCATGAGCGTGCGGAACGCGGCGGAGGTGGCCCCCCACTCGCGGGAGGAAGCGAGCTTCTCGGCCTCGGCGACGATGTCTTCCTTCGCCTTCTTGGCCGCGCCCTGGGTCTTCTCGAGCTCGTTGAAGTGGTGACGCCGCTTACGCTCCAGCGCTGCACGAGCGTGGGAGAAGCGCTTCCACAAGGCCTCCTCGGCCTCGCGGTCGATCTTCGGGCCATCCTTCTGCGCGGTCTTCCACGTCTCCATGAGCTCGCCGAGCGTCTGGAACGTCTGCTTCCACTGGATCTTGGTCGGGTCCTGCTCAGCCATCTTCTCGGCCTGCGTGACCATCGCTGTGCGGTCGGCGAGCGCCTGCTCCTTGGCCGCCTTCCGGTCGGCGTCAATCCGCGACCGAATCGCCGCGGCCCGCTCGCGCACCTTGCCCAGCGCCTCGCGCAGCGCGTGGAGGTTCCCCACGGCCTGCGGCTCGAGGAGCGCCTGCTTGAGCTGAGCCAGCCCCTGGTCGATCTCCCGGATCGCCAACGAGTCAATGCGCGCGTCAAACAGCGCTAGCTGCGCCTTGATCTCCAGGTAGCGCCGGATGTAGGGCTTGAGCGCCTCATCGACCGACACGCCCGGGTACTGCCCGACCGCCCGCTCGTGGTTGCCCTCGCGGACAAAAACGGTCCCGTTCTCGTCCACCCTGCCGAACGCCGTCGCCTCCGCGACGTCCACGTCGGTCATCCGCGCGGGGGCCTGCGGTGATGCGGTCGTCTCCGCGGCGGCCACCCCCGGCCGTGGTCCCGGTCGAGGTACCGGGCGCGGCTTGGGCTTGACTTCCTCTACCACCTCGGACGATGGCGCGTCTTCCGTCTTCTCGTCGCTCACCTCAGGTGCGGGTTCTGCGGCCTCGGACGATGGCGTCCCTTCAGTCTTCTCGGCGGTCGCCTCGGGTGTGGGCTCAGGTTCGGGTGTGGGCTCTGGCTCGGGCTCAGCAGCAACCTCAACCTCCGGCTCCGCCTCAACCACGACCTCAGGCGAGGGATCGACCGCGGCAGCAGCGCCGCCATCGTCCGCAGGCGTCGCGGACTCAACCACAGCCTCCGGCGAGGCAGCAGCAACGTCCTCGGGAGCCTCGATGGGCTCAGTCTTGGCGCTCACTGGACTTCCACCTTGTCGATCACCGCGGTGGTGGCGGGGGCGCCGTCAGTCTCACCGCTTTCGGTGCCGGCCTTGGCGATCTCTGTCACAACTTCGAGGCCCGTGGTGACGTGGCCGAAGATCGTGTAGCCGCCAGCGCCGTCGGAGGGGATGGGGGAGTCGCCGTAGACGATGAAGAACTGGCTGCCCATGGACTGGCCGTCGCCGCCGCGTCGGGCCATGGCGATGACGCCGGGTCCGTACGAGTCTTCCGCTGGCGCGTTCTCGATGGGACCCCAGTCGTAGCCGGGCCCGCCCATGCCGGTGCCCTCCGGGTCGCCGCACTGGAGCACATAGATGCCGGCGGTGACGAGGCGGTGGCAGGTTGTGCCGTCGAAGTAGGCGTTCTTCGCGAGGTTGACGAAGTTCGCTACGGCAGTTGGGGCCGCGACACCGTCCAGCGCGATCTCCACGGGCTGGCCGTTGATCGTGATCGTGCCAGTCCACTCGCGGTCCTCAGCCCAGGCGGGATCGGGCGCGGCGAGGGGCTGGCCGTCGAGGCCCGTGTGACGCGGGCCGCCGGGCTCAGGCGCTTCGGGGACGTCAACGTCCTCCGGGGCGTCGCCCTCCTCGGGTGTGTCCACGTCCTGGTCAGGCTCCGCACCCGAGGTGACCTCCTCGTTGTTGGCGTAGGCGTCTTCGGGTGGGGGTGTGGGATGGGGTCGCAACTGTATTGCGATCAGCACGAGTGCGACCAACAGGGTGAGGGACACGCCGAGCGCGACGTTGCGGCTCCGACGCTCTGCCTTCCTCGCTTGTCGGGCTTGCTGCTTTTCATATCGTTTACGGGCTTGGGCTCGTTCGCGCTTGCTCGCGGACAACGCCGACCTCCTTGGGCGCATAGGGTTTCGTGCGGCCCTCGCGAGCCGCGATGCACCAGTCTAGGGCAGAGTGAGAGTGACTTTTGCCGAGGGGCTAGTTGAGTTGCAGGCTGGGCGGGATGGTACCGTCCTGATCGTTGGAATACCCACGGCGAACGATGACGGAGGAACAGTTACATGGCCAGGTCAAAGGCGGTCTCGGGGTTTCCCGAGTGGCTTCCCGAGGGGCGGATGGTCGAGCGCCAGGTTCTGGACGCTTTGCGACGAGTCTTTGAGCTGCACTCCTACGTCGAGATCGAGACTCGCGCTGTCGAGCCGCTTGGCGATCTCCTGCGCAAGGGAGAGACCTCGAAGGAGGTCTATGTCCTGGGCCGCCTCCAGGACGAAGGCGCGTCTTTCAGTGACGACACCCTGGCGCTCCACTTCGATCTCACGGTCCCGTTGGCCCGCTACGTGCTGGGCAATGCGGGGCGGCTAGATTTCCCGTTCAAGCGCTGCCAGATCCAGAAGGTGTGGCGTGGCGAGCGGCCCCAGCAGGGACGATTCCGCGAGTTCACCCAGGCGGACGTCGACGTCATCGGCCGCGACACGCTGCCCTTCACCTATGAGGTAGAGGTCGCCGCCGTCATGGCCGAGGCCCTGCGCGCGCTCCCCATCGGGCAGGTTCGCCTCTCCGTGAACAACCGGAAGGTGTGCGAGGCCTTCTACCGCGGCCTGGGTCTTACGGACGTCGAGAGCGTGCTCCGCTGGATCGACAAGCTCGCGAAGATCGGCCCTGTGCTGGTGGGCGAGGGCCTGGAGTCTTCTGGGTTGACTCCTGCCCAGTCCCGCGCCTGCCTGGAGCTTGCGTCCCTCAATGCGGACGATGACGGGATCACGGCTTTGGTCTCGGGGCTCGCCTCGCGTCTGGGCGTGGGTTCCGCGCTGTTGGAGACCGGCCTGTCGGAGCTGGGGGAGCTCATGCTGTCCCTGGCTGAGGATGCGCCGGGGGTGGCGCGTGCGGACCTGTCGGTGGCACGGGGGTTGGACTACTACACGGGGTCGGTCTACGAGACCACTCTTATAGGGGCACCCGAGCTGGGATCGATCTGCTCGGGGGGACGGTACGACAATCTGGTCTCTTCGGGGAAGCAGGTCTTCCCGGGGGTGGGGCTGTCGATTGGGGTGACTCGGTTGGTGTCCCACATGCTGGGGTCGGTTGGGGTGTCTCGAAGCGTGCCCGCCTGCGTGTGGATTGCCGTTGTTGACGAAGAGCACCGTTCGGAGTCGCGGACGGTGGCGCGGGCGCTGCGCGCCCGCGGGATCCCCTGTGACGTCTCTCCCAACGCCGCGAAGTACGGCAAGCAGATTGCAGCTGCTGATCGGCGGGGGATTCCGTTCGTGTGGTTCCCTGGGGAGGATGGTGAGGCCGATCAGGTCAAGGACATCCGGTCGGGGGAGCAGGTGGAGGCTTCTTCTGAGAGTTGGAGTCCTCCGGATGGGGATCTTGTGCCTGGTCTGGTTGGGGTGTGATCTTGTGGGATTCCCGGCGTTCCGGGGGAATGCACGTTCTCTGAGAGCGAAAGGCAACGGTGTCGGAATGTGTGGCAACGATGTCTTGCGTTGGCGCTGGTTGGCCTGCGGGACCAGCGGCCTGAGCTGGCAGCGAAACTCTGGGCGCCTTCTTTCTCCTGCCTCGTGGTGATGCTAATCTGGCGCGGTGCGTTGTTGTGCAGCTCCGTAGGTGCACCTGCAACTCATCAAGTCCTAGCTTGACCAATACCAAAGGTGGTGACCTATGCGAGTTCTCTTCACTCAAGCCAGGGTAAGGGCCCTGGTTGGATGCGCCGCGGCCGTCGGCCTGGCGCTCTCGGCCGCTCCGGCCTCCGCAGTCCCGAACGTTCTTCCTCCTGACGCCCCGTGTAAGGCGGAGCTTGAGGTGGCTGCTCCCAATGCGGCAGCGGTGGAAGCGGCGTACATGTGTGTCTACGTCCATTACCTCGCCAACAAGGCGAAGATGACGGAGTCGTCGGCCTTCGCTTTCCATGAAGCGATGCAGGACGCCATCGGACTGTCGCTCGAGCCTAAGTTCGACTTCGCGGGCGCCATGGCCGGGCTGATCGCCGCGTTCGACTTGCCGGTTCCGGTCGGGGACTCGAAGGCCCTCGGAGACCTGCTCAAGAAGTACCCCGAGGCCAAGGACAAGGTCGACTACACGGACGCCTCGTGGGAGCCGTGCGGGAAGGCGCGGGAAGTGGCGGAGGAAGTGTTCGCGAAGCGGCTCGACGCAACGCAGGCGCAGTTGGACGCGGCAGCGGCAGATCTGACCCTCAAGTGCGACACCCTCGTCAAGGCGCCTGCTGGCGACAAGAAGGCGCTGAACGACGCGCTGGTAGACGCCGACAAGCTGGCCAAGGATCTCTACACCGACGAGTCCTGGGCGGACTTCGCCAAGGCGCGGGACGAGGCGCACCGGGTGGCCACGGATGCCACCGCGTCGCAAGCTCGCATTGATCTAACGGTCAAGGCTCTCAAGGACGCCATGGCCGCCCTCAAGCTCAAGGTCAACCTGGATCCGAAGGCGGCGGCTGTCAAGGTCAAGGCCGCGCAGCTGACGGTCACCCTAGTCAAGGGCGGGAAGATGACGGTCCCAGCCTTCGCGTACAACGGGTACAACAAGGCGTCGAAGGTCTCCTTCAAGTCCTCGAAGACCAAGGTTGCCACGGTGAACGCCAAGGGCAAGATCGTGGCGAAGAAGGTCGGCAAGGCCACTGTCACGGCGACGGCCCCCAACGGCCTCAAGGTCACCATCAAGGTAAAGGTTGTCGCCGAGAAGCCGGCGACTGCGCCGAATCCCAAGGTCACGGTCAAGGGCGTCAAGAAGTCGATGAAGGTCGGCGGTGTCGCCTACGCGAACGTCACCTTCAAGCCGAAGAACGCCGTTGGCGTCAAGGTCACATTCAAGTCCCTGAAGAAGTCGGTCGTCGCGGTTGACAAGGCCGGACGACTGGTAGCGAAGAAGAAGGGTAAGGCCACGCTGGTCTTCAAGGCCGGCAGCGCCACCAAGAAGATCACGGTCACCGTCAAGTAAGGCGGCCCGACCGGTCCCCAACGCACACGCCCGCGCGGCCCATCCCAGCTGACAGGCCGCGCGGGCGTCGTCTAGGACCCGTTGTTGTTTCTCCTGCCGGTACTTGAACCGGTCGGTGACAGCGATGGTTCCACGCGGCCTCGGCGATCAGAGGCGAAGTCCCTGTAGTACACCGATCCCCATTGCAAAAGGTGAACAAACCATGCGAAAACTCTTCTCGCGGTCCGGGGCAAAGTCCCTGGTTGGATGCGCAGCGGCCCTCAGCCTCGCGCTCACAGCAGCTCCGGCCCTAGCAACGACAAACACCCCCTCTCTCGATCCCCCGTGCTCCACGGAGCTTACGGTGGCGAATCCTGACTCCGCGGACTTTCAGGTCGCGTACATGTGCGTGCACAGCTTCTGGTTCGCAAACAAGGACAGCATGGCCTGGTCCTCATCGTTCAACTTCAACGAGGCGATGCAGGACGCTGCTTCCGCGTTCTTTGCCGGGGAGATCGACGCTGCCACTGCCCTCGCCGACCTCCTCAGCGCCTTCGATCTCATCATTCCTGCGGGCGATCCCTCAGGTCTCACGAACCTGCTGGGCAACTACCCCGACGACTCCAAGAAGGACGACTACACCCCTGAGTCATGGAGGCCGTGTGGAGCCGCGCGGACAGCGGCCGAGACTGCGCTCAGGAACCCGGGCAAGCACACCCAACCAGAGATCGACGCGATGGCGGCGGCCCTGATCCTGCACTGCGGGGCGCTGGTTCCCAGGGCGAACACCTCAGACCTGGAAGACCTGCTGGGCGGTTTCCCCGATGACTCGAAGAAGGATGACTACACGCCAGAGTCATGGGGCCCTTGCGGTGATGCGCGGGCTGCGGCAGAGGCTCTGCTGGCCGATCCGAGCAATGCGACCCAGGCAGAGGTCGATGCGGCGGCGGCTGCTTTGAAGTTCGCCTGCGAGGCCCTTGTCCGGAAGGCTCCGCCTCCGCCGCCCAGCGCTAACAAGAAGGAACTGTCGGATCAGATCTCAGATGCGGACAAGCTAGTGGAGGACCTGTACACGCCTGAGTCGTGGGCTGACCTGGTCAAGGCCAGGGATGCAGCGCGCGCGGTGGCGAACAACCCCGCCGCGACCCAGGCCCAAGTTGACGCTGCGGTCAAGGCCCTGAAGGACGCGGTGGCGGCCCTGGTCCTCAAGCCGAACCTGGATCCGCGGGCTTCGGTGGTCAAGGTCAAGGCTGCTCAGCTGACAGTCACCCTGGCCAGGGGTCAGAAGATGACGGTGCCGGCGTTTGGGTACAACGGGTACAACAAGGCCACGAAGGTCGCCTACTCGTCGTCGAAGCCAAAGATTGCCAAGGTGAGCAAGAAGGGCAAGATCACCGCGAGGAAGGTCGGCAAGGCCACAGTCACCGTCCGGACTCCCAACGGGCTGACACTCAAGATCAAGGTCCAGGTGGTCGCAAAGAAGCCCGCGACCGTGGCGAAGCTGAAGGTCAAGGTCGCTGGTGTCAAGAAGTCGATGAAGGTCGGCAAGGTCGCCTACGCGAACGTGACGTTCAAGCCGAAGAACGCCGTTGGCGTCAAGGTCACGTTCAAGTCCACCAAGAAGTCGGTCGTCGCCGTTGACAAGGCCGGCCGCCTACTGGCGAAGAAGAAGGGCAAGGCCACGATCATCTTCAAGGCCGGCAAGGCCACCAAGAAGATCAAGGTCACAGTCAAGTAGTCCCCCCCCGAGACGTCTCGGCAACGCACACGCCCGCGCGGCCCCAGGGCCGCGCGGGCACTCTCATGTCTGGGGTCCCCCCAAAGCGCCGAGTGCGAGGAATCCGACACTCCAGCGACCATGACAACGCTCCCAAGTGTCGGATTCCTCGCACTCGGCGGGAGGGCGGGGGCGTCTTGGGGTTGCTTGGGGTTGCCGGAGGAGAATTGCGGGGTGTAGCGTTGACAGTGCTGCTGCGGCGCAGGTCAGGGGGTCGCGTCGGCGCTGTTTCCAACGTTGAACCAATACCAAAGGTGGTGACTCATGTTCACACGATCCGGGGCGAAGGCCCTGGTTGGCTGCGCTGCGGCGA